>JAZNQL010000027.1:0-54441 GCA_045590155.1 Clostridia bacterium
ATATCAATGTTTGTGTATATAAGCTTTTTACCGCCCTTTATATTAGGAAGGTTCAAAGTTGTTTCAACTACTGCATTAAGACCGCCAACGTGTGTAATCATTGCAGCAGGATTTATTATACCTTTTTCCATCATGGAAAGAGATTCAATCATATCGTCGGTATTACCGCCGCTTGTTCCTACAATGTGGGTTGAAGCATAGTGAACATTATAGAAGTTGAATTTAGCCGAAAACTTTGGATCAAGAGGACCTGCAAAGAAGTTTAAGCAACCGTCGTTTCCAAGCATAGCATCAGCCATTTCAACAACAGGAGCAACGGGAGCGTAAACAAATACATCGTCAAAGCCCTTTCCGTCTGTTAAAGCAACTAAATCTTCGGCTGTTTTGTCTTTTGTATTTATATACATAAGCTTTACACCGTTTTTAGCAGCTTCTTCAACTGTTATAATGCTCTTTGCACGCTCTAAACGTGCATCATCAATATCTGTAACAACTAAAAGCGAGGGCTTTCTGTCGCAGTGGATTGCATAGTCTATTGCACCAAGACCCATAGGACCTGCTGCTGCCAAAAGAGCAGCCGCGCCACCTTCTTTAATGCCCATTGAATGAACATAAGAACCTGCTTTTGTGTGATAATTTGCATGGTATCCGCCAACTATACAGCTCATAGGTTCTGCAAGTGAGCCGTAGAAGAAAGCGTCTCCGTCATAATGGAGAAGACATTTTTCTTCCATAAATTGATGGGGTACTATAACATAAGTAGCGTCGCCGCCGATATTCTGGAATGAATATCCAGGAGCATCAAGAGTACCTTTATAATTTATAGCGGGTTGAATAGAAAATTTCTGTCCCGGCTTCCATTCGTCCTGCCATTTTGAACCTACCTCTACAATTTCGCCGCAAAATTCATGACCTATAATAATAGGATTTTCGGCTACGTTATTGGGAACACGCTTGTGTGCTGCACCCTGCTCTGCCGCTTTAAAGGAAGACATACATATAGAGTCAGATATAACTCTTGCAAGAATTTCATCATCCTTTATTGCAGGCAACTCAAACTCTTCAAGACGCAAATCTTCTGCGCCGTAAAGTCTAACCGCCTTGGTTTTCATAATAAAGTCCTGCCTTTCTAAAGTATTTGAACGCCAGCTTTTCTGAACACCCCTAAAGCGCTCTTTTCAAAGTGGCTGTCTGTAACAAAAACATCTATATCATTTGGAGTTGCTATGGTAAAGGGCTGACTTTTGCCATACTTTGTACTGTCCATAACAACAACCTTCCGGGATGCCTTGGCAATTACTGCACGCTTTAATTCGCATTCGTCATAATGACCGCAGGTAAAGCCGTGTTCGGGAGAGTATCCCGATGCTGCAATAATAGCAGTGCCGATATTTATATCGCGCAAAAAGTTTACCGCGCCAAGACCCGATAAAGATATATTTTCGTGATTAAGTCTGCCCCCAAGCATACTTACCTCGCAAAGGGTATTTTTTGCAAGCTCTGTTGCTACATTAGGGCCGCTTGTTACTACAAAGAATGATTTGTCCTGAATTTCTTTGGCGATATACATAATTGTGCTGCCGGAATCAAGATAAACACATTCGTTTTCGTTTATTAAAACAGTGGTTTTTTTGGCTATTTCTTTTTTTAGCTCTTTATTTTCATTTTCGCGGCTCTGATAGGTAGCTTCTTTATGCATAGAAAGATGAACTATGCTTTTTGCACCGCCTTTTGTCCGCACAACCTCTCCGCGTTGTTCAAGCGTTTCCAGGTCACGTCTTATAGTCATTGCTGAAATATTCGGAAAAAGCTCTGCAAGATTAGCTATACTCATAAAGCCGTTATCTACAATGAGCTCCAGAATTTTACTTCTTCTTTCCTCCATTTTTTGCTCTCCTTTTGAAAATATTTCACACTTAATTGTATTATATATGAAAAATTTTAACATGTCAACCTATTTTTGAATTTTATATATTATTTTAATAGGAAAAATTTTTATCTTTTTCAACCCCTTTTAAAGTTTTTAAAAAATTTTTCAAATTCTTATTGACAAGTGGCATTTTTCTTGCTATAATGTAACTTGCTCTTCGGAGTAAAAATGTTTGCGCACATGCTGGAATAGGCCGACAGGCACGTTTGAGGGGCGTGTGTCACCGACGTGTGGGTTCAAGTCCCACTGTGCGCACCAGAAAAAAGCCGTTAATCTTGTATTAAGATTGACGGCTTTTTTAACGAAAGAAAAACGGTGCAACTTTGGTTGCACCGTTTTATAATTCAAAGAATTATTCTTCTTCAAGCTTTGATTTTTCAATAATAGTTTGGGCTACATTTGCGGGCGCTTCTTCGTATCTTACAAATTCAAGAGAGAAGGAAGCTCTGCCCTGTGTCATTGAACGAAGGTCTGTTGCGTATTTATTCATTTCGCTCATAGGAACTTCGGCTTCAACAAGCTGGCAGCCTTTTTTCTGTGCAGGGTTCATACCGAGAACACGGCCACGGCGTTTGTTTACGTCGCCGATAATATCGCCCATCATACTGTCGGGACAGATAACCTCAAGCTTGCCGATAGGCTCCAAAATAACAGGCGAAGCCTGAACCAATCCGGCCTTATAAGCCAATGAAGCAGCAATCTTAAAGGACATATCGTTTGAGTCAACAGGGTGGTAAGAACCGTCAACCAGAGTAGCTTTAAGGTTTATAACCGGGTAACCTGCCAAAACGCCCTTCAATACACATTCGCGCAAACCTTTTTCAACAGCAGGGAAGTAGTTTTTGGGAACCGAGCCACCGAAAATGTTTGTTTCAAAGATAAGTTCTTCTGTTTCGCCGGGTTCAAATTCAATCCAAACATCGCCAAACTGACCGGCACCGCCCGACTGTTTCTTGTGACGTCCCTGAACCTTAACCTTCTTACGGATAGTTTCTCTGTAAGCATTTCTTGGTTCTTTAAGGTCAACTTCAACACCGAATTTACCCTTAAGCTTATTAACGATAATATCAAGATGCTGTTCGCCAATACCAGAAACGAGAGTCTGATGTGTTTCTGCATTTGTGTATGTTTTAAAGGTAGGATCTTCTTCTGCAAGTCTCTGAAGACCTGTGCTTATCTTACCTTCATCGTTTTTAGATTTAGGCATAATAGCCATTGAAATACAAGGTGCGGGGAAACTGATACCGTCTAAAATAACGGGATTTGAAGCTGAACACAAGGTATCCCCTGTAACAGTTTCCGAAAGTTTTGTTACTG
This sequence comes from Clostridia bacterium, assembly GCA_045590155.1. Classification (GTDB taxonomy): domain Bacteria; phylum Bacillota; class Clostridia; order UMGS1883; family UMGS1540; genus JAZNQL01. The sequence continues at coordinate 3,248 of JAZNQL010000027.1, forward strand.
CGGCAATATCGCCTGCGGTAGCTTCGGAAACATCAACCTGTTTTTTACCGCGAAGCATTATTACCTTACCGATTTTTTCGTTAACACCCTTTGAGGAGTTAAGAACTGATGTATCAGGCTTCATTGTACCAGAGTAAACTCTGAACAGAGAGATTTTACCAACAAACGGGTCAGCAATTGTTTTGAATACGAGTGCAGCCAAAGGACCTGCGGGGTCGGCATTAAGTGTAACTTCGCCGTCGCCTTTTGCATTTTTAGCTTTAATTTCGGGCATATCCGAGGGTGCGGGGAAATAATCAGCGATAGCATCCATAACAGGAGTAATGCAAAGGTTTGAACCTGCAGCACCACAGAACACAGGCATAATAAGACCCTGCTTAAAGCTTGCCTTAATAGCACCTGTAAGCTCTTCGGCAGTAAAATCTTCGCCTGCGAAGAATTTTTCCATTAAAGCTTCGTCTGTTTCAGCAACAGCTTCTATTAAAATACTTCTTGTTTCTTCAATTTCGCCTTGTGCATCAGCAGGAACGGAAATCTCTGTAAGTTTTGCACCGTCAGCCTTATATGCTTTCATGTTGATTATATCAATAATGCCTGACAAAGTTCCGTTTTCAATTAAAGGAAGCTGAAAAGGTGCAACCGATGAACCAAAGTGAGCCTTCAAATCTTCCAAAGTTGTGTGGAAATTAGCTCTTTCGTGATCCATTTTATTTACGAAAAATGCAACGGGAATACCCTTTTCCTGCGCGTAATCAAAGCACTGTTCAGTACCAACCGAAACGCCTGAACGACCCGACAGCAAAACAATAGCAGCATCAGCTACTCTTACAGCCTCGTGCACTTCGCCGACAAAGTCAAAAAAGCCTGGTGTATCTATAATATTAACTTTTGTATTTTTCCATTCAAACGGAGTCATAGCAGCGTTTATGGAGAAAGCTCTCTTTATTTCTTCGGAGTCGTAGTCTGAAACGGTTGAACCGTCAGCAATCTTACCTGGACGGTCGATAACGCCTGCGTTAAATAACATAGCGTCTGCAAACGTGGTTTTGCCGGCATCGCCGTGACCGATAAGACATATGTTTCTTATCTTGTCAGTTGAAAAATTACTCATAACTAAACACTCCTTATTTTGCCTTTATAAAAAATAGGCTTAGAATTTTTGCATGGCCTATATCAATGCTCGAAATTTTGCGAGGACCAATACTACCATAGAACAAGGGAAAACCCTTACATATATTATAATACAAAACGGCAAAATGATAAAGAGAAAATATATAACAATAATTCAAATATGTTTTTGTGCAAAATTACCAAAAAAGAGTCTATTTTCTTACCTGGCCATAGCCATTTATAACAAATTTAACACTGGTAAGAGCCTTTAAACCCATAGGACCGCGGGCGTGAATTTTTTGAGTACTTATACCTATTTCTGCACCAAGACCAAACTCTGCTCCATCGGTAAAACGGGTTGATGCATTGTGGTAAACCGCGGCAGAATCAATTGCCATCTGGAACTTTTGAGCACGGTCAACATCCGAAGTAACAATGCAGTCGGAATGGCGGGTATGGCACATGTTTATGTGTTCAATTGCCTTGTCAAGAGAACAAACGGTTTTTACCGATATAATGGGTCCTAAATATTCTGTAAAAAAGTCTTGTTCTGTTGCGGGCAGAATATCAGGGCAAACCTTTCGGGAATCCTCGTCGCCGCGTATTTCGATATTTTTTTCTGTAAGTCTTTTTGCAATGATAGGTAAAGCCTCTTTAATAATATCTTTATGAAAAACCAGCGATTCGCATGCATTGCAAACGCCCATTCGCTGAGTTTTTGCATTTTCTATAATATCGGCAGCCATTTGTATGTCTGCGTATTTATCAACATAAACGTGGCAGTTGCCTGTGCCTGTTTCAACAACAGGGATTCTGCTTTGCTCGGTAACGGTTTTTATAAGAGAAGCACCGCCTCTTGGAATTAAAAGGTCAACATATTCCGAAAGATGCATAAGCTCTAAAGCTGCCTCTCTTGAAGGGTCGGAAACAAAGCAAACGGCATCCTCAACATCAAAAGTTTTTAATGCCGCTCTTAAAACAGAGGTAATGGCAAGGTTTGAGCATAAAGCATCGCTTCCCCCTCTTAAAATGGTAGCATTGCCCGCTTTAAAGCAAAGAGCAAACGCGTCCGAGGTTACATTGGGGCGCGATTCGTAAATAATACCTATAACACCGATAGGGACACGGATTTCACGGATTAAAAGACCATTGGGACGTGTGTTTTCGGATAAAACCTCGCCCGTAGGGTCATCAAGAGAAGAAACAGCAATAATGCCGTCACTCATAGCCTTTATTCTGTCAGCATTTAGCATAAGACGGTCAATCAAAGGCTCGCTCATACCCTTTTCTCTTGCCAGCTGAACATCCTTTTGATTTTCTGTGATTATATAATCAGAATTTTTCATAAGGGCATCTGCTGCAAAAACAAGAATTTTATTTTTTTCATCTGTCGTTAAAAGTGCCGTCTTCAAAGATGCACTTTGTGCTTTTTTCCCAAGAATTTTCAAATCCAAAAAATCCACATCCTTCAAAGTTTTGATAAGTTAATTTTAGCATTGTGGCAAGTTAAAGTCAATATAATTTTATTACTTGACATATCCCTGTAATTATTATAAAATAATAGGAAAGAAGCAAGGAGGGATTTACTATGGAAAGATTGATTTTGGTAGTAGACGACGAAAAACCTATTGTAGATATTCTTACATTTAACCTTCAAAAAGACGGATATAAAGTAATTTCTGCACTGGATGGGCCTTCGGGATTAAACCTTGCCCTTTCAAAAAAGCCCGACCTTGTGCTTTTAGATGTAATGCTGCCCGGAATGGACGGCTTTGAAGTGTGCCGTAAAATAAGAGAGCAGTCTAATGTTCCCATTCTTATGCTGACGGCAAGAGAAGAAGAGGTAGACAAGGTTTTAGGCCTTGAAATGGGAGCTGACGATTATGTAACAAAGCCTTTCAGCGTAAGAGAGCTTATGGCAAGGGTAAAAGCAAACCTGCGCAGAACTGCGGAAGAAGAAAAAACAGGCGATGCAGAGATTATTCGTTATATGAATCTTACTATAAATAATGCAAGCTATGAAATAGCAAAAGACGGTAAGGTTATAGACCTTACCTTGCGTGAATTTGAGCTTATGAAGTTTTTGATACAAAGACCAGGCAGAATTTTCTCACGTGAGCAGCTTCTTGAAAAAGTATGGGGCTACGAATATTACGGAGATGTTCGTACGGTTGACGTAACGGTAAGACGACTTCGCGAAAAAATTGAAGACGACCCCAAAAATCCCGAATATGTTATGACAAAGCGTGGGGTTGGATATTATATGAAAACCGAATAAAAAGCAGGATAAAGTATGTTTAAAAGTATTCAATGGAAGATTCTAACAGTATTTATATTGCTGGTAATTTCGGTAATGATTCTGGTAGGCGTAATATTGATGCGCAATATAAACGACTACTACTTAAAAGAATTTACAACCCAGATGGACAGGAATGTTTTCAGTTCAGAACTTACCGAACAGCTTTCTGCTGCCGCAAAGGGAGAAGACCCAATATCATCTATGCACGGTCTTTTGGAAGCCTACAACGGCAGAATGGGTATAGACTCGTTTCGAAACTATTATATTCTTGATAAATTCGGAAACATAGCCTTTGCCCCTAACGGACAGACAGGGACCTTAAATGTATCGTCAAACCTTTTGTCGGCAATGAGCGGCAAGGTGGGCAACCAGGTAAACACAGCAAGCGAATTTATGGATTATGCTTACCCCGTAAAAGAGGGAAACAGCCTTTCGTATATAATCTATTTAAAAGATACGAAAGAAGAAGTTTTTGATATATTAAACAACATATTTACCATAATTTTAATAGCTTTGGCAGTAGGCATTTTTATGTCGATAATACTGGGTTTGTTTTTGGCAAGAACAATAATTGCACCTATAGCCTCTCTGCAGAAAAAAGCAGAAAAAATAGCGGCAGGAGATTTCGGCAGCAAAATAGAGGTTAAGGCAAACGATGAAATAGGCGATTTAACCCGTGCATTCAACAGTATGTCGGCAGATTTAAGTTCAAACATAGCACAGATTGCGGGAGATAAAAATAAAATAGAAACCATTTTTCTTTACATGAAAGACGGTGTGGTAGCATTTAATAAATTTGGCGAAATGATACATGTAAACACAGCGGCTAAAGAAATGCTTTCAATTCCCGATAACAAGATTTCGTTTGAAGAGCTTTTTAAACCTTATGGGGAGGATATATCGTTAAAAAGCATACTCTATCTTACCGACAATGTTGACAAAGGCTTTACAAGAGAAATAAAAACGGATGACAGAATTTTAAAGGCTCATTTTGCACCATTTATGTCAGAGGGAAGAAGAGTTGACGGTGTTGTTATAGTTTTTCAGGATATTACCGAGCAGCAAAAGCTTGATAATGACAGACGAGAGTTTGTTGCAAACGTTTCACACGAGCTTCGAACTCCGCTTACTACTATAAAAAGTTATACTGAAACATTGCAGCAAAATGCAGAAAAAGGCTCTATGGAAGAAAACTTCCTTGAGGTAATAAACAGCGAGGCAGACAGAATGACACGTCTTGTAAAAGACCTTTTAACTCTGTCACGCCTTGATTACGACAGAACAACTCTTGCAAAAACCAATTTTGATTTGCAAAAACTGTGTGCTGACATTGTAGAAAAGCTTGGAATGGAAGCAAAAAAGCGTGGCCATACTCTTACCTTTACACAAAGAGGTAAGCTTCCCGCCTTCTTCGGCGATAAGGACAGGCTTGAACAGGTTATTATAAACATAGTTACAAATGCGTTAAAATATACGCCTGACGGCGGGTCGGTTACCGTTTCGTGCGGATACTATTTTACCGATGCAATAATAAATGTAACCGATACAGGGATAGGAATTCCCAAAGAAGACCTGCCCCACATATTCGACAGATTTTACAGAGTTGACAAGGCAAGAACCAGAAAATACGGCGGAACAGGACTTGGTCTTGCCATTGCGAAAGAAATTGTTGAGGCACATAATGGTAAGATAGAAATACAAAGCAAACCCCGTATGGGTACAGAGGTTACCATAACAATGCCTATTTACAGCGAGTGATTTGCAAAAAATTTAAAAAATATATTGAAAAAAGTACAATATCGTGATATTGTATATAAAGAAGAAAATTCAAGGAGGTGTAATTTCTCATGGCATATGTAATAACTGACGAATGCATCAGCTGCGGCGCTTGTGAAGGCGAATGTCCCGTTAGCTGCATCAGTGCAGGCGATTCCAAGTTCGAAATCAACAAGGACGAATGCATCAGCTGCGGTAACTGTGCAAGCGTATGTCCCGTGAGCGCTCCTGTAGAAGAGTAATTGCGCGTGACTTTATGAGGGCGGGTTTCCGCCCTTATATTTGCTTAGTATTCCCGCACGTTTTGTGCGGGATTTGTTCGTAAGGAGATTTATATGAAACTCCGTGAATATGAGAGAATTGACGATTTACAAATAAAAAATCTTAAGCTTATTCAGGATAAAAGAGCATTCTGTTTTGGAACCGATGCCGTAATGCTTTCCTCCTTTGCTGACATAAAAAAAGGCGATAAGGTTTTGGATATGTGCTGCGGTAACGGGATAATCCCTGTTCTTTTAACGGCAAAAACCGAGGCAGAAAAAATCTGCGGTATAGAAATACAACCGGAAGCGGCAGACCTTGCAAAAAGAAATGCCGAGCTTAATAATCTTTCAAACGTTTTTATAACCGAGGGCGATATAAAGGATGCTTTAAAATACTTCGAAACAGGCAGTTTTGACCATATAACCTGCAATCCGCCCTACATAAAGGCACAAGGGGGCAAAGCAAACCCCTCTGACCAAAAGGCAATAGCCCGACATGAAGTGTTGTGTACGCTTGAAGATGTAGTAAAAACTGCATCGCAACTATTGCGTTTTGGCGGTAAATTTTCTATGGTACACCGTCCTGACAGACTTTCGGATATAATAAACACCTTGCGAAAATATAAACAAGAGCCTAAGCGTATACGCTTTATACATTCAAACGAAAAAAGCGAAGCGACTTTGGTGCTTATCGAAAGCACTTTAGGCGGAGGCTCGTTTTTAAAAGTAATGCCGCCACTTGTAATATATGATGAAAACGGCGGATACACACAAGAATACGAAAGGATTTACCGGTATGAAAGGTAGTCTTTATCTGTGTCCCACTCCGATAGGAAATCTTTCTGATATTTCCGAAAGATTAAAAGAAATTTTATCTTCCTGCGATATTGTTGCCGCAGAGGATACACGTCATAGCTTAAAGCTTTTAAATCACTTAGGGATATCAAAGCCAATGATAAGCTATTACGAACATAACAAGCGTGAGCGGGGCGAAATTATTTTAAAGGAAATACTCGAGGGGAAAAACGTTGCCCTTGTAAGCGATGCAGGAACCCCCGCAATTTCAGACCCCGGCGAAGATTTAGTTTTACTTTGTGCAGAAAACGGAGTAGAAGTAATTCCCATCCCGGGTCCGTGTGCGGCAATATGTGCTCTTACTGTGTCGGCACTTCCTACGGGAAGATTTGTTTTTGAAGGCTTTTTGCCCATGAACAAAAAGGGCAGAATAGAACGGCTTACCGAAATAAAAGATGAAAAACGCACCATTATTTTTTACGAAGCACCTCACAAGCTTACAAGAACGTTGGCGGACTTATTAAAATATTTCGGGGACAGAAAAATTTCTCTTTGCCGCGAGCTTACAAAAATACACGAGCAGGTTATAAGAACAACCTTGCAACAGGCGTGTAAAATGTATGAAGATACGCCTCCAAAAGGCGAGTTTGTGCTTGTGGTACAAGGTGCGGAAGAAAAAGAGGAAGAAAAAGCCGATATAAGTGTTGAAGAAAGATTTTTTGAATATATAAATAAAGGATTACCTGAAAAGGATGCAATGAAAGCAGTTGCTCTTGATATGGGAATATCAAAAAGAGATGTATATGCAAAAATAAAACTGAAAGGAAAAGATGAAAATGAAGTATAATATAGCAGTAGGTCAGTCAGGCGGTCCCACAGCCGCAATAAATGCGACTTTGTGCGGAGTAATAGAAGGAGCTTTACAAAGCGACAAAATAGATAAAGTATTAGGTTGTATACATGGTATTGACGGAGTTTTAAACGAAAACTTTGCAGACCTTTCCGAGATTTTCGAAACAGAAGAACAACGCAATCTTTTAAAGCAAACACCTGCCGCATTTTTAGGCTCGTGCCGCAAAAGATTACCTGCTGAAATAACTGACGAAAGTTACAAAAAAATAATCAGTGTTTTACAGAAAAACAACGTAAAATATTTTGTATACATAGGCGGAAACGATTCCATGGACACCGTGGATAAACTTTCGAGATACGCAAAAGAAAACAATGTTGATATAAACTTCGTAGGAGCACCCAAAACAATAGATAACGACCTTGCAATTACAGATTATTGCCCTGGCTTTGGCAGTGCGGCAAAATATGTTGCAACAACCGTGCGCGAGCTTGCACTTGATGCAGATGTTTACGATATGAAATCGGTTCTTATAATCGAAGCTATGGGCAGAAATGCAGGCTGGCTTACAGCATCCTCTGTGCTTGCAAGGACAAAATCTATTTCAGCACCCCACCTTATATATCTTCCTGAGCGTGCATTTTCGGTAGATAAGTTTATCGAAGATATAAAAAATGTAAAAGAACAAAACGTTGTGGTTGTAGTGTCGGAGGGTGTAAAGGACGAAAACGGCACATATATCTGCGAAGGAGCATCAAGTGGAGCAACTGACGTTTTCGGACATAAAATGTTAAGCGGTACAGGAAAAGTTTTAGAAGGAATTGTAAGAGAACGCCTTGGCGTAAAGGTAAGATCCATAGAACTTAATACCTGCCAGCGTTGTGCGGCACACATAAGATCGGAATTTGATATAAAAACTTCGGCAGAAATAGGCAAAAACGCAGCTCTTTCAGCAATAGAAGGCAAAACAGGCATAATGATGTACTTTGAAAGACAGGGAGAAAATGTAAAAATCAAATCGCAGGATATTTCCCTTATTGCAAATCAGGAAAAAACAGTTCCCGACGAATTTATAAATAAAGAAGGTAACAATATTACCGATAAGTTCATAGAATATGTAAGCCCCCTTATAAAAGGAGAACCAAAGCTTGTTTGCAAGGACGGTATGCCCGTGTATATTAAGCTCTGATAAATTTCAAAGGATAACAAATAAAAAAAGCCTTTGAGGAGAAATAGTATGGATAACAGATTTATAGGCGTTTTTGATTCGGGACTCGGCGGACTTACGGCAGTAAAGGAGTTTATGAAAATACTCCCAGACGAAAAAATAATATATTTTGGAGATACTGCACGTGTTCCCTACGGCACACGCTCGCCCGAAACTATAATAAGATATGTCAGTGACGATATAAACTTTCTTTGCAGCCGCAATGTAAAGCTTATAGTATCAGCTTGCGGAACGGCAAGCTCGGTAGCACTTCCTTATCTTACAAAAACACCCGTGCCCGTTATAGGGGTAATTGAGCATGCTGCATCAGAAGCTGTAAAAAGAACAAAAAACAACAAAATAGGCGTAATAGCAACCGAAGGGTCAATAAAATCAGGCAAGTATGAGGAAGAAATCAAAAAGCTTTCAGAAAAAGCTGAGGTTTATTCTGTTGCCTGTCCTTTGTTTGTACCTTTGGTTGAAAATGGCTATGCAAAAAGTGAAGTGGCAAAAATGGTAGCAAAAGAATACCTTGAGCCCCTTAAAAATGCAGGAGTGGATACTCTTGTTTTGGGATGCACACATTACCCGTTGCTTCGTGATGTGATAAGTGATATAATGAGTGAGAATACATATCTTGTAGACCCCGGCGCACAAACCGCAAAGTATGTGAAGAGTGTGCTTGAAAGTCAGGATATGCTTTCGGGAGAAAATATAGGCGGACACGAATTTTGGGTAAGCGACTCCCCTGAAGGGTTCAAAAAGCTTTGCTCTACATTTTTGGAGAGTGACATGGATATAGATGTCCGCAAGATAGACATACAATAAGAGAGGATTCCTTAAAATGAATAAAGGAGCAATAATATCTATATGCGGTCAGGAAAATTATCTTGACGGTACTGATGAAAAAACAGAGCTTGTAACAGAAGGAAAGTATTACAAAAAAGGGAACAAATATTTTATTTCGTATAACGAAACTCCTATGACAGGCTTTGACACAAACACAAAAACAACTATAAAGGTTGACGGAGACACCGTTGCTATGACAAGATTCGGGCAGATAAACACCCACATGGTTTTTAAACCCGGCGAAAAACATATATCACATTACGAAACTCCGTTTGGCAGCTTTACAATAGGTGTTATTTCCGACGAGGTTGAAGTAAAGGTAGATGACGATGGAGGAGATATAAGAATAAAATATCTTCTTGAAATTGACAACAACACCCGAGCAAGACACGATTTAAAGCTGAATATACGAGAAGCTTAACGAAAGGGCTGAAAATATGACTGTACTTGAAAAAGCAATAGGCGAAATAAAAGAAAAAATCACTTTGGCGGCAAAGGCGTTAACAGAAGAGCTGCCTGAATTTTTAGTTGAAATTCCAAAGGATAAAACTCACGGAGATTTTGCGAGCAATATTGCAATGTTACTTGCAAAAACTCTGCATAAAGCACCTCGTATGATAGCAGAAGATATCATAAAAAATATCACAGCTGACGGAATTATAGATAAAGTAGAGGTTGCAGGTGCAGGCTTTATAAACTTCTATCTTAATCCCCTTTGGGCACACAGTGTAATGGAAGAAATAGAGTCAAAGGGTAAGGACTACGGCAGAATAAATAAAGGAGAAGGCAAAAAGGTAATGGTTGAGTTTGTAAGCGCAAACCCAACAGGACCTATGCATATGGGTAACGCACGAGGTGGTGCGATAGGAGATTGCCTTGCTTCAATTTTAGATTTTGCAGGCTATGATGTATCAAGAGAATTTTATGTAAACGACGCAGGCGCACAGATAGATAAGTTTGGGCGTTCTCTTTTGGCACGCTATAAGCAGGTGCTCACAGGATGCGAGGATTTCCCCGAAGACGGATACCAGGGCGAAGATATCCTTGAACATGCAAAAAATTACATAAACCTTTATGGGGACAAGCTTTTGGATGAGGAAGAAGAGATTGCAAAAAGAGCACTCATAGATTACGCCCTTCCTTTAAATCTTGATTATATGCACAAAGTTTTGGGCGACTACAAAATAAATTATGATGTATGGTTTTGCGAAAGCCAGCTTTACAAAAGCGGCGAAGTAGAAGATACAATAAAAATATTAAAAGAAAAAGGACTCGCATACGAAAAAGAGGATGCAACATGGTTTAAAAGCACTCTTTTTGGTGCAGAAAAGGACGACGTTTTAATTCGTACAAACGGAATCCCGACATATTTTGCTGCAGATATAGCGTACCACCGCAACAAGTTCAGCCGCGGCTTTGATAAAGCTATAAACGTATGGGGTGCAGACCATCATGGCCACGTTGCACGAATGAAAGGTGCAATGGAAGCCTTCGGTATAGATAAAGACAGACTTGACGTTGTAATTATGCAGCTTGTAAGACTTACCCAAAACGGAGAAACTGTTCGTATGAGTAAGCGTACAGGCAAAATGATAACTTTGGCAGACCTTCTTGAAGAAATAGGAATCGATGCAGCACGTTTCTTCTTTAATCTTCGTCAGCCAGGCAGTCATTTTGATTTTGATTTATCACTTGCAGTAGAAAACTCAAACGAAAACCCTGTTTTCTATGTTCAGTATGCCCATGCAAGAATATGCAGTATACTCCGTCTTCTTGAAGAAGAAGGGGTTAAAGTTCCAAGCTATGCTAAAACAGATATCTCGCTACTTTGTGATGAACACGAGATTGAGCTTATAAAGAAGCTTGCCGATTTACCTGAAGAAATTGAAGTAGCGGCAGAGCTTTATGAGCCCTCCCGCCTTACCCGTTATGTGCAGGATGTAGCGGCACTTTTCCATAGCTTCTATAACGCTTGCCATGTAAAAAGCGATAACAAAGCGCTTACAATGGCAAGACTTAAGCTTGTAGACAGCGTTAGAATTGTAATAGAGAATGTTCTTACTATTCTTAATGTGACCGCACCCGAAAAAATGTGAGGATTAAAATGAAGAATGTGAAGAAAATACTTGCAACTTTTATAGCCTTTTTATTAGTTTTTTCAACATCTGTATCAGCAGATACGCAGGATTATGCGTATGTAAAAGAAGCTATAAGATACATATCTGAATACTATAAATTTGACGTAACACAACAAAAGCTTGAGGATATAGCCTTAAAAACTCTGCTCGAAAATAAAGAAGCAGGGCTTGAAGAGGTGCTTCGGGCTATGCTTTCAAGTCTTGACCCAAACAGCAGTTACCTTTCGAAAGAAGAATATAAAAACCTTTACTCAAGCAGTATAAGCGGAAAGATATGCGGTATAGGGGTTCATATTGTAGAAGTAAACGGAAGAGTAATAGTAAAAGATGCAATAAAAGGGTCCCCGGCAGAAGCGGCAGGCGTGCTTGCAAACGACATTATAGTGGAAGTTGACAGCCAGAATGTTGAAGGCAAAAGCGTAGCCGAAATACAGGCTCTTGTAACGGGGGAAGAAGGAACAAAGGTTTTGGTAACCTTCCTTCGCGGCGAGCAAAGAGTTACTTTCGATATAACCCGTGCCAGCATAGAAAACACTTATGTTGAATATGAAGTAATGGACAAAATTGGATATATTGAAATTTCAAGCTTTAACAACAGTATACTTAAGGATGTAAACAAGGCACTTTCGGAATTTTCGGCAAAAGGAATAGAGAAAATAGTTCTTGATTTGCGTAACAACACAGGAGGAAGCTTTGATGCGGCACTTGATATCTGCGACCTCTTTGCCCCTGAAGGTGTTATAGCAAGGATAGAATATAATAGCAAAAATAAAGATGAAAACGAACTTTATTATTCCAAAACACAAGCACCGGACTATGACCTGGCAATACTTATAAATGGGGGTTCGGCATCAGCTTCAGAGCTTGTAGCAGGGACCTTATCTGATACAAACATTGCAAAAACCTTTGGCACTAAAAGCTACGGTAAGGGAACGGTGCAAACACTGCGCCCCATTGTTACGGGCGGAGCGATACGCCTTACCATAGCTGAATATAAAACTTCGGGTGGAAGAACAATACACCAAAGAGGGATAAAACCTGATTTTTATATTGAAAACACCTATGAAAAAATCGACACATCACACTTTGAAGATATGGAGCTTACAAAGACGTTAGCAGAAGGCGACTCTGGTAAGGGCGTTTTGGCGCTTGAACAAAGACTTGAAAGTCTTGGATATATGGAAGAGTATGACCAAGTGTTTGACGAAGAAACAGAAAAAGCTGTAAAAACATTTCAGGCTTATGCAGGACTTTCGGCAACAGGCATTGCCGATGCATATACCCTTGTAAAGCTTAATGATATTGAATATTCAGAGCTTGAAGAATTGGTTGATAATCAGCTTTTTGCGGCACTTGATTATCTGAAAGGATTAAAATAAATGACAAAGCAGGTTTGTGCAGGCAAAGTTAAAATAGGCGGAGGGGCACCCATAAGCGTACAGTCTATGCTTACAGCAAAAACGACCGATGTTGAGGGTGCACTTTTGCAGATAAACGAGCTTTATAAAGCGGGTGCTGATATAGTGCGCCTTGCTGTGCCGGATATAGACTCGGCAAAAGCGTTTGCACTTATAAAAGAGCAGTCACCCCTACCACTTGTTGCAGACATTCATTTTGATTATAAGCTTGCCCTTTTGGCAATAGAAGGCGGAGCCGATAAAATAAGAATAAACCCGGGAAATATCGGAGCAAGAGAAAGAGTGCAGGCGGTAGCGAATGCAGCAAAAAAAGCGGGAATCCCTATAAGAATAGGGGTAAATATGGGCTCAATCGAAAAAGAGGTTGCCTATAAATACGGATATACTGCCCGTGCTATGGTAGAAAGTGCAAAAAACCACGCAAAAATTTTAGAAAACGAAGGTTTTTCTGATATAGTAATAAGCCTTAAGGCATCAGATGTTAAAACCACCGTACAGGCATATCGTATAATGGCAGAGGAAAGTGATTATCCTTTGCACCTTGGAATTACCGAAGCGGGAACAGCTTACAGCGGTATAATAAAATCGGCAGCAGGAATAGGCTCGCTTTTGCTTGACGGAATAGGAGACACAATAAGAGTTTCGTTAACTGCGCCCGTCTGCGAGGAAGTGCGTGCAGGCAAAGCACTTTTAGCCGCAGTAGGAAAAAGGCAGGCACCAACTTTAGTTTCCTGCCCCACCTGTGCAAGATGCAAAATAAACCTTTTTCCTCTTGCAAATGCGGTGGAAGAATACATATCAAGGCTTGATAAACAAATAAAGGTAGCAGTTATGGGATGCGCAGTAAACGGCCCCGGGGAAGCAAAGGATGCAGACCTTGGCATTGCGGGTGGCGACGGAAAAGCTGTGCTTTTCAAAAAAGGAGAAATTATAAAAACCCTTCCCGAAGATAAAATTTTGGAAGAGCTTTTTTCCGAAATAGATAAATTGTAGGAGACAAAAATGCAAAAACCCATTAAAGAAGTATTTAAAGACACTAAAATCCCCTCGGGCTTAGAGGGGATTTTGGTATGCGCGCTTAAGATAGATAACGAAAAAAGAAGTATGAAATCAATATTTCTTATGCCGTCTTTAATTCCCTTTAAGCTTTTTGAACAGTTTTACAACGAAATAAAAAGTTATTACAGCTTAAACGAGCTTGTGATACAAACAAATTTCGAGCAAAATCTTACAAACGACTTTTTGGATGAATATAAATTTTATGTAATGTCACGCATTTTTGCAAAAATGCCCATGGCGGGATATATTTTAAGAGACAGCGATTGGCAGACAGACGGAGAAAATATAAAAGTAACTGTTCGACATGAAGGGTTAAATCTTTGTGACAACATAAAAACAATGGCAGAAAAAATAGTAAGCGGAGATTTGGGCAAATCGGTTGTGTTCAGCTTTGAAGAAGAGTTTATGGAAATAAAATTTGATTCTCCGCCCATGCCCGCCCCTGTAAAAAAGCCTGTCGAAGTAAAAACGGAATCAAAAGAATTAGCCCCCGGCACTCCCATAATAGGTAAAGCCATAAACGGAGAGGTAACCCCTCTTGACACCCTTTCCGACGAAAGCGGAAGATGTGTAATAGAAGGAACAGTTTTTTCTACCGATAAAAGAGAAATGAAAAACGGTAAAATTCTGTTTTTGTTTGATATTACAGACCAAACAGATTCCATAACCTGTAAAGTCTTTTTAACGGCAGATACATTTAACGAAAAGGTAAAGACAAACATATCAGAAGGCAACAGAGTAAAGGTTTTAGGCGATGTTTCGTTTGATACCTTCCAGCGCGAGCTTACAGTAATGGTAAGGTCGGTTGAAAGCCTTCCGCCTCTTCCCAAAAAGCAGGATAATGCAGAAAGAAAACGTGTAGAGCTTCACGCTCATACAAAAATGTCGGCAATGGACGGCGTAGCTGAAACCAAAAACCTTGTAGCCCGTGCTGCACAGTACGGACATCCTGCCATAGCAATTACAGACCATGGCTGTGTTCATGCATTCCCTGATGCACACCGAGCAAAGAAGGGTACGGACATTAAAATTATATACGGAACCGAAGCCTACTTTGTAAACGATTGCGACAGTCTTATCTATAAAGGCTCCCAGCATCCCATTTTAGGAGAAACAGTAATTTTTGATATAGAAACCACAGGTCTTTCCAATGCAACCGAAAGAATAACCGAAATAGGTGCCGTAAAAATATGTAATGGCGAAGAGGTTGCAAGGTTTGAAACATTCGTAGACCCCGAGCGCCATATCCCCGAAAAAATAACAGAGATTACAGGCATAACAGATGATATGGTGAAAGGTGCTCCCAAAAGCACAGAAGCCGTAAAAAGCTTTCTTGATTTTTGCGGAACAGCACCAATCATTGCGCATAATGCAGAATTTGATGTTGGCTTTATAAGAGCTGAATGTCAAAGAAGCAATATTCCCTTTGAACCGGCGTATCTTGATACGTTGGCGCTTTGTCGCACCCTTTTCCCTGAAAAGAAAAAGCATAAGCTTGATATTATGGCAGAAATGCTTGGTATTCCAAATCCTGCACACCACCGTGCAGTAAACGATGCAGAGGTTTTATGCGGAATATGGACAAAGTGCGTTGAAATTATGAAGAAAAACGGCATAGAAGACTTTGCCCAAATAGATTCCAAAATATCGGGCGAAGGAAGATATAAAGAGCTTCCGTCGTATCACGCAGTAATTTTGGTAAAAAATCTTACCGGACTTCGTAACCTTTATGATATGATATCAGATTCAAACTTAAAATATTTTTATAAAACGCCCCGTATATTAAAGAGCGAGTATTTAAAAAAGAGAGAAGGTCTTTTAATAAGCTCTGCCTGCGAGGCCGGCGAGCTTATGCGCGCAATAATACGCGGAGCAGATGAAAAAACTCTTGAAAAAATATGTAAGTTTTATGATTATTTTGAAATACAGCCACTGGGCAACAACGAATTTATGCTTGAAAACGGTATGGCGGAAAGCAGGACACAACTTGAAGATTTTAACCGCCGTGTTGTAGAGCTTGGCGAAAAACATCAGAAACCTGTTGTGGCAACCTGCGACGTGCATTTTATAGACCCCGAGGACGAAGTGTACCGCCGTATTATAATGGCGAGCAAGGGGTTCCGTGATGCCGACAACCAGGCTCCCTTGTACTTCAGAACAACAGAGGAAATGCTTAAAGAGTTTGCATATCTTGGAAAAGAAACGGCAGAAAAGGTAGTAATCGACAATACAAACCTCATAGCCGATATGATAGAAGAGATAAGACCTGTGCCCGAAGGAAAATTCCCGCCCGAAATAGAAGGCTCGGCAGAGGATATAGAAAGAATGAGCCGAGAAAAGGCGTATGCTCTTTACGGAAAGCCATTGCCTGCCCTTGTTGAGGAAAGATTAAAAAAAGAACTTGACAGTATTATACGAAACGGTTTTGCCGTAATGTATATGATAGCCCATAAGCTTGTAAAAAAATCAAATGACGATGGGTATCAGGTAGGCTCGCGAGGAAGTGTAGGTTCATCCCTTATAGCCTTTTTGTCGGATATTACCGAGGTAAATGCTTTGCCTGCCCATTATCTTTGCAAAAACTGTAAGCACAGCGAGTTTTTCACCGAAAACTTGGGTTCGGGTCAGGATTTAGAGGATAAAAACTGCCCCGAATGCGGCACACTTATGTATAAAGACGGACATAATATCCCGTTCGAAACATTCCTTGGTTTTAACGGAGAAAAGGATCCCGATATCGATTTAAACTTCTCGGGCGAATATCAGGCAAATGCCCATAAATATACCGAAGAACTTTTCGGTACGGGTCAGGTTTTCCGTGCCGGAACAATAAGCGGTGTTGCAGATAAGCTTGCCTACGATTTTGCCCGCAAGTACTTTGAGGAGAGGGGTCTTACTGCGCGTGCGGCAGAACTTCGCAGAATAGCTGCAGGATGCAGCGGTGTAAGAAGAACCACAGGTCAGCACCCCGGAGGTATTATAGTTGTACCAAGAGGACATAAAATAGAAGAATTCACTCCCGTACAACACCCTGCTGATAAAAGCGGTATAGATATAATAACAACCCACTTTGATTACCATTCAATAGACGAAAACCTTTTAAAGCTTGATATACTCGGTCACGATAACCCAACAGTTTTAAAAATGCTTGCCGATTTAACAGGTGTTGCAACAAAAGATGTACCCCTTGCCCCACCCGAGGTTATGAGTCTTTTTAAGAATACCGAGGCTTTGGGAGTTTCGGCAGAAGATATACACAGCAAGGTAGGCACATACGCCCTGCCCGAATTCGGCACAAAGTTTGTACGCGATATGCTGCTTGATTCAAAGCCGCAGAATATGTCAGACTTAATAAGAGTCAGCGGACTTTCGCACGGTACAAATGTTTGGCTTGGCAATGCACAAGACTTAATACGCGACGGCAAATGCACAATTTCAACCTGTATCTGTACCCGTGACGATATTATGCTATACCTTATTGATAAGGGAGTAGAACCTCTTTTGTCATTTACAATAATGGAATCTGTCCGTAAGGGCAAGGGCTTAAAGCCCGAATGGGAAGAGGCAATGAGAGAATCCTCTGTTCCCGAATGGTACATACAATCGTGTAAAAAAATCAGTTATATGTTCCCAAAAGCACACGCGGCAGCTTATGTTACCGAAATGCTTCGTATAGCGTGGTATAAGGTTCATTATCCTATTGAATTTTATATGTCATATTTCAGCGTAAGAGCCGATGAGTTTGACTATGAAATTATGGCAAAAGGAAGAAGTATGGTGGAACGCAAGATGAAGGAAATAGATTCTCAAGGCTCACAGGCAAGCCAGAAGGACAAAAACGTTCATTCAATACTTGAAGTATGTAACGAAATGTATTGCAGGGGAATAGAATTCTGTCCTATTGATATTTACGAATCCGACGCAACAAGATTTTTGAAGAAGGATGGGAAAATTCTGCCCCCCTTAAACAGTGTCCCAGGACTTGGAACAAATGCGGCATACAGCATAGTTTCGGCAAGAGCGGATGGGGAGTTTATCTCAAAAGACGAGCTTTACAGCCGTACAGGTGCAACAAAAACTGTAATAGAAGTTTTAGAAAGAAACGGATGTCTTGATGGAATGCCCGATACAAGTCAGGTAACATTTTTTTAACTTGACAACTAAAAGAGCTATATGTATAATGAAGGAAGGGTGATGAGAATGGATAAAAACAATTTAAGAAAAAGTCTGTTTGGCTACAAAAAAACCGATGTTATGGAGTATATTGATACAATAGTAACAGATTATGAAGCCGAGATTGAACAAATCAAAAAAGAAAATACCCGTATAACAAAAGAAAACAAAGTTCTTTTAGCCGAAAACAATGAACTCTTCCGTAAAAATGAAGAATTTATGGCAGAAAAAGAGCTTATTTCTGATGCCTTTATTTCGGCAAAAGAGCGTGCAGGCAAAATAATAGAAGAAGCAGAAGCAGAAGCAGAAAATAAAATGCTTCGCGCAGAAGAAAAACTGCAGGTTTTAAGAGAAGAAGAGGAAGCACTTAAGGAACAAATACAAACCTTAAAGCTTAAAGCTGTTGCAGCTATAAGAAAGTACGAAACAGAACTTTCTGACCTCGCATAAAAAATTCAAACATTTTTTCAAAAAACGATTGACAATACTAAAACGCTTTAGTATAATATTTCTATACCAGGAAAAAAGGAGAAAAGAATATGAAGAAAACATTAGGTCTTGTTTTGGCAGTAGCAATGCTTTGCACAATGATTATGCCTATGAGTATATCAGCAACAGTGTTCACTGATACTGCAGCAACAAAATACGAAAAAGCAGTAGACGTATTATCAAGCATTGGTATAGTTGAAGGCAGAAGCGAAGAAGCTTTTGAGCCTGACGCAACTCTTACCCGTGCAGAGGCTGCAACAATAATACTCCGCCTTCAGGGCATGGAAGGAAAAGTAGCAGGCAAAGATATTTTTACCGACGTTACAAGTGAGCATTGGGCTTATGCAAACGTTGCAGCAGCATACGGACTTGGTATAATAAATGGTATGGGAGACGGAACATTTGCACCCGACGCAGTAGTAACAAGCGCTCAGGCAGCAAAGATGCTTATCTGTGCACTTGGATATGCAGTTCAGGCAGATGCACAGGGCGGATTCCCAGCAGGTTATGTAGCAAAAGCAGGTCAGCTTGGTATTTATGATAATGTAGAAGCAAAAACTGACGGCGAAATCACAAGAGGCGAATTCGCGATAATGGTATACAATGCAATAGATGTAGATGTATACGAAAAAACTGTTTACGGCGACCAAGCATACGAATATGAAGTAAAAGAAGACGTAACAATTATCTCACGAGACCTTAAAATCTTCAAAATTGAAGGTCAGGTAACAGCAGCAGCAAACGGATATGTTTCGCTTCCTTCAAAGCAGCTTTCCGATAATGAAGTAGTAATCGGCGGCAGAATTTATGATAAAGGCGAAACGGCAGCAAGCACACTTTTAGCAAGAAACGTAGTGGCTTATGCAGATTTCACAGATGATGAAAACCCCGTACTCCTTTATATTGCAGAAGCAAATCAGGGTAACATATTAACACTTGATGCAGGCGATATCGTATCAACAAAGACAAACAAGTCAGAAGTTGTATACGAAATGGAAAATAAAGAATACACAGCAAAACTTACAAACGCAGTAATGGTTAAAAACGGCGACTATTTAGGACAGACATGGTCATCCTCCGACATTTATCCCGACTGCGGAACAGTAACACTTGTATCAAACAGTGGTAACACATACGCATACGTAATAGTTGAATCTTACACAGACTATGTAGTACAGAGTGTAAATGCAGATTCCAAGATAGTATACTTCAAAAACTACGGCGGCAAAACACAGATGGAAATCGATGTAAACGCACTCGATAAAAAGGTTGAAATCATCGATGCAGACGGTAACGCAGTTGAATTAAAGAAGCTCGCTGAATGGACAATACTTTCAGTACTCGAAAGTTCCTCGCGTATTACAGCTATTGTATCAAAAGATACAGTTAACGGCGTTGTTTTGGAAGAATCAAGAAAAGGTATCTTGATAGGCGAAAAAACATTCGAACTTGCAGCATCACTCGAAAAAGCTCCTTTGGCAGTAACAAAGCCAACAGTTGGCAAAAATGCAACATATTACCTTGACTTTATGGGCAAAATCGCTGCAGTAAACAGAAACGCAGGTTCAAATCACCTTTACGCTTATATGAAGAATATTGGCGTTGACGGCGGTTCAGCATTTGCAAGCGATATTAAAGCTGAAATGTTTGATCTTGCAGCATCTAAAATGAACATTGTTGACTTTACCGACAGGGTTGTATTTGTAACATCAGAAAATATCGAAAAAACAATAGATAAAGAAGACCTCTTAAAGGAAACTGATATTTACAAAAACGGCGCAGGGGTTCCCCAGCTCGTAAGATTTGAAAGAAACGAAAACGGCGCAATCAAAAAGCTTGAAGTAGCACAGGATTTCCGTTGCGACTTCTACGGAAAAGACGAAGAGATCCGTCAGCAGGCATTTTCACTTGAATTTTCAACAGACGGCGAAGCAAAGATGTATAAAAAAGGCGGAATTAAAACAACTTCCTACTTTAACTCCGTAGGAGGCAACTTCATCGCTGGTAAATATATCATAAGTGCACAGACAAAAACACTTACAATCGGTAAGAACTATACTGCAAAAGACTTTACGGTAACAAATTCAACCACAGGTTGGTCCCGTGACTTAAAGTCCAAATTCACCACAGGTTACGATGCAAACGACGGCGGTCTTTTAGCAGTAATAGTAAAGAATAACAAAGAACTTGCTGATTACGAAGCAGGCTTGGGTGGCGGAGATAATGTTTCTTATGCACAAACTAAAGGTAAAAAACCCGGTGTTGTAGTAAGCATTACAAAGGGTATAAATGAAGAAGAACAGACAGTAAGCTTCTTAAACCTTTTAACAGCATCAGGAAAACTTAAAATAGCAGTTCCTGATGAATTTAAGATTAACTACGGTCAGTTAAACTGCGTAATTGCAAAAGAAGAAGCAAGAGTATTCAACAACCCCGAAAGTAAAGGTCTTGTAGTAACACGTAAAGGCTCAACAATTACAAGAAAGCTTGAAGAATCCTATATCTATATTGAAGACCTTGCAATAGGTGACGTTGTTAAGTATGATATAAACTCATCAAACGAAGCAGTAATGCTTAACGTTCTTATGAAAGCAGATAACCCTGGATTTGTATCCTTTGGTTTAACAGAAACTGGATTTGATCAACCCTCAACTACAGAAAGCTATCAAATGGGTATCAAAGACGAATACTGGTACACAGGTCATGATGCAGTTTACTGTTCAGTTATAGATAAAGCAACAAGTGACGGCAGAGCAGTTTCAACAACCTATGTTCCTGATTCGAATGCAGGTTACGAAAAGACAAATACTTCAAAAGTTCGTAAATACTCATTCCCGATTCCCAATACAACTATAATAGTTGACCTTGAAGCAAACACAGTTAAGACAGGTTCCTACCTTGATGCAGCACCTGGCGATACAATTTGTTCATGCTATGGTATGGGTGGAACACAAGACTCTAATGCACTCACAGTTATTTACAAAAAATAAAACCCCAAAATTAAAGGCATCCAAAAGGATGCCTTTTTTATTTTTACTACTTCAAACATAGCGAGTTGATATTTATTCTTTTTTACATCTATTATTTACATAGCTATATATTTTTCTTCGATAAAGGATATTTTAGAGCGCCCTGCGGTTGTTTCGATTATATCCTTTTTCATCTTTTCAAAATCCTGCACAGCGCAGGTAAAGGTTACATTGTTTAAAAAGTCTTTTGATAAAATAATACAGTCCGAATTTTCCAAATAATACAAAAGCTTGCCCGATAAAGTATAATCGCAGCTTGCGGAAAAGACGGTGCAAAGCGTCATTTTGCAAATGCCTGCATTGGTAGCAGCCTCGGTTGCACTGCGTCCGTAAGCGTGCACAAGGCCGCCGGTACCAAGAAGAGTGCCGCCAAAATATCTTGTTACCACAATACATATATCCGAAAGCCCTGATTTTTGTATAACATCAAGCACAGGCATACCCGCTGTGCCTGAAGGCTCGCCGTCGTCAGAATAACGGCGGATATTATTTTCTCTTAAAAGATAGGCATAAACATGATGTCTTGCATCAGGGTAACGCTTTTTTTCTCTTGCTATAAGGTCTAAAGCCTCTTGTTCGGTTTGGCAAGGTGCCGCAACTCCTATAAAACGAGACTTTCTGTCTATAACCTCGCTGGCTCCTTCTTTTAAAATGGTAGTATAGTCCTTCAAAAAATCACATCCTATAAATAATATACCATAAAACTTGTATACTTGTAAAGCAAAAATAAAAATAGGGTGTTGACGAGAGGACATAAAAAAGTTATAATAAAAAAGGAGGGTGGATGATGAATAAAATTGCACTTATACCAAATCCCGAAAAGGATAAAAATTTTTCGGCAAGCAAAAAAACAGTAGAAAAATTCAAAAATACAGCCGAGGTTTTTACTCTGCCTGAATATGCAAACTTTTGCGGAGCAAAAGAGATGACGGAGAGTCAGCTTTATTCAGAGTGCGACCTTGTTATAACTTTAGGCGGCGATGGCACGGTTTTGGATGCGGCAAGAAGAGCCGCAATAAAAGGAGTTCCTGTTTTAGGAGTAAATTTGGGAAACTTAGGATTTTTGACGGCACTTGAAAGTGACAGTTTTTTTGAAATAAAGCCACAAGACATTTTAGAAAACAAAAATATTCAAAGCCGTATGATGCTTTGCGTAACTGTTGAAAATAAAGAAAACAAAAGGGTGTTCAATGCTTTGAACGATGCAGTTATTACGCGTACGCATTTTAGCCCGCTTGCACATGTAAGTCTTTATTCTGATTTTCAGCTTGTAGAAACATACGATTGTGACGGACTTATAATATCAACCCCAACAGGCTCAACTGCATATTCTCTTGCGGCGGGTGGGCCTATAATTGATTCGTCTTTGTCGGCAATTCTTGCAACTCCGATTTGTCCGCATATGCTTGGTTCAAGACCAATAGTTCTTAATGCAGAAAGCGTGTTGCAAATAAAACAAGAAATGAATGCTGACCACAAATGTGTGCTTGAAGTTGACGGAAGCGAAGGCTTTGAGCTTATACCTGGCGACATTGTAACAATAAAAAAATCGGAATATTATGCAAAAATAATGAATTTTGAAAAAGGCTTTTACGAACAGGTAAGAAAAAAATTCAAAAACGGAAGGGTAACAAAAAGTGAGAACTAAAAGACACAACGCAATACTTTCTATTATAAAAGAAAATTTTATAGAAACCCAGCAGGAGCTTTCTGATAAGTTAAGCGAAATGGGTTTTGAAATAACGCAGGCAACTGTGTCAAGAGACATAAAAGAGTTAAGGCTTATAAAGGCACAGGCGGGAGACGGAAGGTCACGCTATGTAAGAGCTGGCTCGTCGGGGGTTGCCGATTCAAGTTCCAGAATACGCACAATTTTTTCGCATTCTGTTTTAAGTGTTGATTATGCTTTGAACAATGTAGTAATAAAAACTCTTTCGGGAATGGCACAGGCGGCAGCTATTACTTTAGAATCTATGGCATGGCCCGAAATTTTGGGCACAGTAGGCGGCGATGATACGGTTCTAGTTGTTGTGCGCAGCGAAAAAGACGCCTCAAAGCTGACAAAATGTTTAAAAAATATGATAGAAAAGGAATAAACTATGCTTTCCGAACTTGTAATCTCTAATTTAGCTATAATAGATAATGCGCAAATAGCTTTCAAAACAGGGCTTAATGTTTTGACGGGTGAAACAGGTGCGGGCAAATCTCTTATTATAGATTCAATAAACACGGTTTTAGGAGCAAGAACCTCCACCGATTTAATAAGAAATGGAGCGTCAAGCTTAAGGGTTGAAGCACTTTTTTATGTTTCGAAGGAGGATTACCCCGAAACAGACGGAGAAATTATTTTAAGCCGTGAAGTTTTTTCGGACGGAAGAAATTCGTGCAGAATAAACGGACGTATGGCTACACTTGCAGAGCTTCGCGAGATTGGACAGAATCTTATAAGTATTCACGGACAAAACGATAGTCAGCGTTTGTTAAAGCCTTCGCTTCATCTTGAATTTATAGATAATTATGCAAAAAATCAGGATATTTTAAAAGAATATTCCGAGCTTTATAAGAATAAAAAAGAAATACAAAAACAAATTGAACATTTAAATTCTCTTGCCGAAAACGAGGCAAAAAGGCTTGATTATCTTAAGTTTTGTCTTGACGAAATATCTGCGGCAAACCTTACAGAAAATGAAGATGCCGCTCTTATTGAAGAGCGTAACGTTTTAAGAAGCTTTGAAAAAATAAAAGACGGGGTAGACAGTGCGGTAAGAACTCTTTTGCACGACAACGGCGCACTTGATTTAATGAATCGTGCAATATCCGAGCTTCCGCAAGGAATTTCGGAAGAGCTTGATTCTTTGAGGGCGGCTCTTTACGATACATATTATTCGGCAAAGGAAGCAACACGCGAAATAGAATATTATAAAGACAACCTTTCAGGAGATGCATCACGCCTTGAGAATGTAGAAGAAAGACTTGATGTTATATCAAAGCTTAAATCAAAATACGGTGGCTCAATAGAGGAAGTTCTTGCTTTTGCAAAGAAGGCTGAAAAAGATGTTCTTGAAATAGAAAACAAGGATGAGGAATTGAGCGAATGCACTAAACAACTTTCGGATATAAATAAAAAACTTGAAAAGCTTGCTGAAAATCTTACAGAAAAGAGAAAGCAAGCAGCACTCAGAATAGAAAGCGAAGTTTTAAGCGAGCTTTCAGATCTTGATATGGCGTATGTAAAATTTGCGGTAAAGTATGAAGAAGTTCCGCTTTGTTCACACGGAAAAGATAAAATGGAGTTTTTAGTTTCAACAACGGGCGACGAGCTAAAACCCCTTGCAAAAATAGCATCGGGCGGCGAAATGTCAAGAATATGTCTTGCATTAAAAACAATTCTTACCGATAAAGATAAAGCTGAAACTGTTATTTTTGACGAAATTGATTCGGGAATCAGCGGAATAGCTGCACAGAGGATAGGCAAAAAGCTTAAAACTCTGGGCAAAAAATGTCAGGTAATATCAATAACACATCTTGCCCAGATAGCCTCAAAAGCAGACCAGCATTTTTGCATATTAAAACAGGAGCAGGACGGAAGATTTAAAACAAATGTTACTACTCTTGATTACGATGGAAGACTTTACGAGCTTGCCAGAATAATCGGAGGCGAAAAAATAACCCCCGCAACCAAAGCGGCTGCGGAGGAGATGTTGAAGGATTAGTAGCTTATAACCTTTTCTACATAGATTGCGGTTTTGTTGCCATCAGCTTCCGAAAATTCAACTATGGCAACATTGCCCGGCTCAATTTCCAAAAGTTCAAACTGACGTTTTGAGTTGCTATCGAACAAAAAAGTATGTTCTTTGCCATTTACCCTTAAAGTAAAGGTTTCGTCCTCAATGGATAAAACTTCTCCCTGCCAGGTTTTTTCGTCAAGCTCAACACCTGGATAAACGTCACTTTGTGCATCTTTGTTTTCGGTGCTTTCGGGGAGCTTTGAGGTGGTTGGAGCAGACCCTTTTAAAAGACTTATATTAAATAACGACAGCATGCCCCATACTGCTAAAGTTATAATAATGGCAATTAAAATCCATAAAACAGTTTTTTTGTTCATTTAAACACTTTCCTTTGAAATAAAATTAACACCGTTATTATACACCTGTTTAGCTATAAAACGCAACAGTTTTTCGCATTTTTATTTCTTGCTTTTTAAAATTTTATATGTTAAAATAAAAAAGAGGAGGGATTGTCAATGAAACTTATTTTTGCAATTGTTTCAACAGAAGATGGAAATAAAGCTCTAAAAAAATTAAATGCACAAGGCTTCGGAGCAACAAAATTTGCAACCTCCGGCGGCTTTTTGAGAGAAAGAAATATGACTCTTATTTTAGGAACAGAAGAAGACCGCATTCCTGAGGTTATGCGCATTTTTAAAGAAAATTGCAGTAAACGAACAAAGGTTGCAATAGAAAGCATAAATGCGTCAATGACAGGTTTTTCGGGCTTTGCTCCGGTTGAAATTGAAGTAGGCGGTGCAACAGTTTTCATAGTAAATGTAGAAAGTTTTGAAAAAATCTGATGATTGTAGGAAAAGATAAAGTAATATCTTATTTTAAGAATATTGAAAATATATCACACTTCTACATTTTCAGCGGAGAAGAAGGTATAGGAAAAAAAACAACCGCAGAATATGTAGCGGCACTTTTGCATTGCACCGGGGAGGAAAAACCCTGCGGAGAATGTTCTGCCTGTCATCAGCACCGGGCATATACACATCCCGATTTTGTAATAGTTGCTGAAGAAGATAAAAGCAAAAAAAGCATAAGTGTTGAAACGGTAAGAAGCATAGTTTCGGATATGCAGATAAAACCGCTTTTGGCAGATAAAAAAATTTATATTGTTCCAGATGCCGACAAATTAAGTCCGCAAGCGCAAAATGCTTTTTTAAAAGCACTCGAGGAAGCACCGCATTATGTAGTAATAATAATGCTTGCAGAGTCTGAAAAAAATCTTCTCGATACAGTTTTATCGCGCGCATCTATTATAAAAATTCCTGCCTGCACAAAAGATGAAATGGTAAAACTCATACAAAAAGAATATCCTAAATCAAACGCAGAGGCAGTAGTGGCATTTGCAGATGGGAATATAGGCAGAGCAATAAAAATATTAGAAGAGGGAGACGGTCTTCGTGCAGAGTTTTTTGAAGCACTGTGTTCAAAACCTGTATCGGAAAAAGGCTGGATATACCCAATTATAGAGTGTTTTGAAAAAAATAAAGAACAAATCAATAAACTTTTAATGTATTTTCACGTTTTCTTGCGTGATGCAATAATGATAAAAGAAGGATACTCTGGCAAAATTATAAACACAGATAAAAAGAACGAAATATCGTCTTTTGCACAAAGCATAAGCAGTGCGGCACTTGTTTCCTGTGCAGACAGGGTGTGTGACTGCGGCACAAAATTCGGCAAAGGTTCAAACCTTACACTATGGATAACAAACTTGTTAATCGGTTGTCGCCAGGATTTTGTTTCAAAATGACAGAAAGGACTGTAAAAAGTTTTGGAAATAGTAGGAGTACAGTTTAAAAGTATGGGCAAAGTTTACTTTTTTGCCCCAGGGAAATTGAATATAAAGGTTGGCGACAACGTAATAGTGGAAACTGCACAGGGACAGGAATACGGTAAGGTAACAATACCTGTATCTGATGTTTCCGAAGATAAAATAGTTGCACCTTTAAAAAATGTTGTAAGGGTAGCTACTGAAAGCGATACAAAACAACTTGAAGAAAACCGCCGTAAGGAAAAAGAAGCATTTAAAATCTGCAACGAAAGAATACAAAAGCATAAGCTTGATATGAAGCTTATAAGTGTAGAGTATGCATTTGATTGCAGTAAAATTCTGTTTTATTTTACATCGGGTGGCAGAGTTGATTTCAGAGAGCTTGTAAAGGATTTGGCATCAGTATTCCGTACAAGAATAGAGCTTCGCCAGATAGGTGTGAGGGATGAAGCAAAAATGATTGGCGGTCTTGGTATATGCGGAAGAAGTCTTTGCTGCAAATCCTATTTAAACGATTTTCAGCCCGTTTCAATAAAAATGGCAAAGGAACAGAATCTTTCGTTAAATCCCACAAAAATATCGGGTAGCTGCGGCAGACTTATGTGTTGCCTAAAATACGAGCAGGATACCTATGAGGATTTACTCCGTGTAATTCCAAGAATAGGCTCGGTTGTAAAAACTCCCGACGGAACGGGAAGCGTTATCGACACTTATATTTTAAGCGAAAGGGTACGTGTAAAAATCGAAAAAGGCGAAGATTTTGCCGTTAAGGATTACAGCGTAAAGGATATAAAGGTTATATCCGAAGGCAAAGGCAAAAAAGAAAAGCACGATGATGTTGATATTGAAGAGCTTAAAAAACTCGAAGATAAATAAAGGCGGTGTAAAAAATTACACCGCCTTTATTTATTTTCAAATGAAACAGCTTTTAAATTTATTCGCTAAAAAGCTAATCATAAGTAGTTTGTAAGGAATTTTTATCCGGAATATAATTAAATTTGCCAAAAAATATTTACAAAAATCAAAAAGAGGTGTATAATAACATTGTATTTACTATTATTTTTTAAAAGGTGGTGATTTTGTGGACGCGTATCCCGGGCGAGTGAGCAAGTTAAATAAAATATTATCGGTGGCGGCACAAAATACATTACCGTGTTTTTTTGTGAGGCATTAAAGCTTTTGGGACGAGTGTTTCAATAAGCCTTATTGATGTTTCTTTAAACCGTTTTTTTCTTTTGCGCCGCTCTTGGAAAAGAGAGGTTTTTTTTATGTTCCAAAAACTTGAAGAACTTATCTTGGAACGCAAGTTTACCGAGGTAAGACAAATTCTTATAGAGGCACAACCCGCTGATTTGGCGGAATATCTTGATTCTGTGCCGGTAAGTGAAGCTTTGCGTCTTTTCAGGCTTATGCCTAAATCAGAAGCGGCTGACACTTTCAGTTATATGCCAAAAGATTTACAACAGAATATAGTTGAAGAAATAACCGACAGGGAAGTATCTGGCATTGTTAAAGAACTTTTTTTGGACGATGCAGTTGACTTTATAGAAGAAATGCCTGCAACTGTTGTAAAAAAGGTGCTTTCCAATGTCAGCGAATCAAAGAGAAAGCTTATAAATCAGTTTTTGCAGTACGAGGAAGATTCTGCCGGAAGCATAATGACAATAGAGTTTGTCGATTTGCGAAGCAGTATGACGGTTTCGGAAGCCTTTGACCATATAAGAAAAACAGGCACAAATAAAGAAACTGTTTATACCTGCTATGTAATAGACAAAAACCGTGTGCTTGAAGGAATAATAACGGTAAGAGATTTGCTCTTTGCAGATAAAGACAGTATAATAGGCGATATTATGGATACAAATGTCCTTTATGTTTCAACCGATGCCGATCAGGAGGTTGTAGGACTTATGTTTACAAAATACGACCTTTTGTCGGTTCCTGTTGTTGACAAAGAAAGAAGACTTGTAGGTATTATTACAGTCGATGATGCGGTGGAAGTAATTCAGGAAGAAAATACCGAGGATATAGAAAAGATGGCGGCAGTTACGCCTTCAAACGACACCTATTTGCGTACGTCGGTGTTAAATCACTCAAAAAACCGTATAATATGGCTTTTAATACTTATGATATCGGCAACCTTTACAGCGGCTATAATAGAAAATTTCAGAACTCTTTTTGTGTCGGTGCCGTTACTTGTTTCGTTTATACCTATGCTTATGGGTGCAGGCGGTAACAGCGGAACACAGGCATCAACTATTGTAATAAGAGGTATAGCTCTTGACGAAATACGTGGCAGCGACTTTTTAAAGGTATGGTGGAAAGAACTGCGAGTTGCGGCTTTGGTAGGTTTTGTTTTGGCGGCAGTTAACGTTTTTAATATGGTTCTTATTCAGGGCAAAGCGTTAGACCTTGCACTTACAGTAAGCTTAAGCCTTTATGCAACAGTTATAATATCAAAATCGGTAGGCTCAATGCTTCCCATCCTTGCAAAGCAGATAAAGTTAGACCCCGCAATAATGGCAACCCCTATTCTTACAACAATAGTGGATGCGGTAGCACTTTTGGTATATTTCTCAATAGCACAGATATTCTTTAATTTTTAATATTGTACTTGCACAGAAACCTTCTTTTTTGAATATAATTTAAGCAGTTGTGTCATCTTTGGCACA
This sequence comes from Clostridia bacterium, assembly GCA_045590155.1. Taxonomy (GTDB): domain Bacteria; phylum Bacillota; class Clostridia; order UMGS1883; family UMGS1540; genus JAZNQL01. The sequence continues at coordinate 32,925 of JAZNQL010000027.1, forward strand.
ACTGCTTTTAGCATAAAAGGAGGTAATTTTTTGTTATCTTTACTGGCATTTTTGTTTAAAAACATATTTATGGTGTCTTATGTAGGGCATCAGAACTCGTTTCCGCCGCCCCTTTCGGCAGAAAAAGAGGAAGAGTACATAATAAAATACGAAAATGGCGATGAGGATGCACGAAATATACTTATCGAGCATAATCTGCGACTTGTAGCTCATGTTGTAAAAAAGTATCAGGATGGCGGTATCGACCCTGACGATTTAATATCAATAGGCACAATCGGACTTATAAAGGCAGTTTCTACATACGATTCAAAAAAAAGAATACGAATGGCAACCTATGCGGCACGTTGTATAGAAAACGAGGTTTTAATGGCGTTTAGGGCAAGAAAGAAAACGGCAAACGAGGTATCGTTAAACGAGCCTTTAGGGGTTGATAAAGCGGGCAACGAAATAAATCTAATAGACGTTTTACAAAACGATGACGATGATATAATAGACGATTTTGAGATTAAAAGCCAGAAGGGAAAGCTTTATCAGGCAATAAAAAACCACCTGCAAAAAAGAGAAAAAATAATTATAGAAGCACGTTACGGACTCTTTGGGAAAAAGGAAAAAACCCAGCGTGAAATAGCAGAAAGTATGGGGATTTCCCGTTCTTATGTGTCGAGGATTGAGAAAAAAGCTCTGGAAAAGCTGAAAATGGGAATACAAGGATAAAAATGTCTTGCAAAGGCAGATATATAATGATATAATATCTTCACATAAAAAGGAAAGGTGAAGAAGGTTATATGAAACTTAAAGTTTGTGCATTTTCGGTAATAATACTGTTAATATTCTCGATGGGTGTTTATGCACATAACGACCCGTATACTTTGCTTAATAATATGCAGGTAAGGGTTGAGTCTTTGACAGATTATTGCTACGACGGAGAAGAGGTAGAAGTAAAAATAACGCTTTCTGATGTTTCGGACTATGTAATAGGTACTTCACAGTGGTATGTAAACGGCACTGCCGTTGAAGGATGGTACAGTTCTGATTATGACCTCTTTGTAGGAAAGCAAACAATATTCCGTTATACACCTGCCTTTGAAAAAGGTATGCAAACAACACTTAATATAGCCTTTGATATAGCATACGGCGGATATCTTAAAAGAACAGAAATTCCTGCCGTAACACTTCACAGTTATTCTGATGAATACTACGATACAAAAGACTTGCAAAAGAATGTGCAAACAGTTTTTGTTGAAACAAAAATACTTCGCAATACTCCTACATACACTACAAAATATCTTAAAACAGAAAACGGCTCTTTGTCTGCGGGTACAACGGTTTATTATGTGGATCGTTACAGCTCAACAGATGAAAATGATATAACAACTCTTCATGCAGGATATGTTTTAAGACCTGATGGCGTACATGCATGGGTTCCCCATTCTGTTTTGCAGACTTCAACACAAAATTATACTGATGCAGAAGATTATGATATCAAAACCAAGGAAGCCTTTGTAAATACAAAAGGATACGAAAGCGAAACTTGCTATCTTGTATGGATAAGCTTAAAAAAACAAAAGGTAAATGTTTTTATGGGGCAAAAGGGAGCTTGGCATTATATAAATTCGTTTACCTGTGCAACGGGTAAAAACACAACTCCCACCCCAAAGGGAGAATATACATATTGTGCCCGCCAGAATGCGTGGATTCATAAAACTTACAGGGTAGGACCTGTGCTTTATATGGATTTGTCAAGGGGAATAGCTATGCATTCGTGGCTTTACTCGCCTGATGGGAAAAATGTAATTGACTCAACGTTAGGCAGACCCGCATCTTTAGGATGTGTGCGCCTTTCGGGAAATGATATTTCATGGCTTGACTACTATTTAACAAAAAATACAAAAGTAGTTGTTTATTAAGCTGTATAAATAAAAAGGAGAAAAAAGAATGAAAAAATTATTAGCATTGCTTTTAGTGTTTGTTTTAGTTTTCTCAGTTTGTGCTTGTTCAAATACAGAAAAATCCGAAACAGAAAAGGATACAACAACTCAAACACAACAAGATAAAACCGCAGAAGGCGATGATATCCCCACCGACAAAAACATGCCTGACGAAGAGGTTCCCGACGTAGCGGAAAAAGAGCCTGAAAAAGAAAAACTCCGTTCCGCAAAATATATAGACATTATAAAAAGTAAAAGCTATACTTTAAAAGCAAGAGTTTTAGAAAACGGACAAGCATCAACTATGACAACAAGCGTAAACGGAGCCGATAAAGCAATGGATGCAAATTTTGCAGACGGTACCCGTGCAACCTTAATATCAAAGGGCGGTAAAAACTATGTAGTTGATTACGAAAATCAGATAGTTATGGTAACAACTGCCTCGGTAGCAACAAGTGCAAGCGGACTTCCTGCCGAAAATATCAGTGCAGAAGGACTTACCTATTACTCAAAGGGAACAGGAACATTTGCAGGAAAATCTTATGAGTACGAGCTTTATAAATCGGCTAATGGCGATGTAATAAAATTTTTCTATAACGGCGATAAGCTTATAGGAATGGAAACACCTGCCCAGGACGGAAGCGACAACACGCTTGAAATTCAGGAGCTTCGAGCAGGCTTTGATGCAAAAAGCTTTGAACTTCCCGCAAACTATCCGCAGTTTGACTTATCTACGGCTGAATAAAATTTTGGGTGCAGGTAACTCTTGCACCCTTTTACCTAAAAGGAGATAATAAAATGATTTCAGAAAAAATGAAAGCAATGGTAAGCGGCAGCTCGCTTATCCGCGCAATGTTTGAAGAAGGCGCAAAAATGGCAAAGGAATTCGGGGAAGAGAATGTTTATGATTTCAGCCTTGGCAATCCAAACGTTCCCGCACCTGAAGCTGTAAAAGAAAGTATAATAAACACACTCCAAAATGATGACAGTGTTGAAACTCACGGTTATATGAGCAATGCAGGCTACCCCGATGTACGCCGTAAAATTGCCGAAAATATAAATAAAAATGAAGGCACCGATTTTACAGAAAAAAACATTGTAATGACAGTTGGTGCCGCAGGCGGACTTAATGTAATATTAAAAACTCTTTTAAACCCTGGCGACGAAGTAGTAGTTTTTGCTCCCTATTTTGGCGAGTACAAAAACTATGTTGCAAATTACGACGGAGTATTAAAGGTTTGCCCGCCCGATACAAAAACCTTTATGCCAAATCTTTTTGCACTTGAAAGTGTAATAACAAAAAAAACCAAAGCGGTTATTATAAATTCGCCAAACAACCCCACGGGCGTTATTTATCCCGAAAGTGTTATTAAAGAGCTTTCAGACCTTTTACTTAAAAAAGAAAAAGAGCTTTCAACCTCAATATATTTAATTTCTGACGAGCCTTACCGCGAGCTTGTGTATACAGATACACAGGTTCCTTATATTACAAAATATTATCACAATACAATAGTTGGATATTCTTATTCAAAAAGCCTTTCGCTTCCGGGCGAACGTATAGGATATCTTGTATTGCCCGACTCTTTGGATGATGCAGAAGATATTATTGCAGCAGCATCTGTTGCAACAAGAATTTTAGGTTTTGTAAATGCTCCATCGCTTATGCAGAAAGCAGTTGCAAACTGCCTTACAGAAAAAACAGACATAGCATATTACGACCGTAACCGTAAGCTCTTGTACGAAACACTTACATCCTACGGCTTTGAATGTGTAAACCCTGAAGGAGCGTTTTACCTTTTTGTAAAATCTCCCATAGAAGACGAGCTTGCATTTGCAAATGCCGCAAAAAAATATAATCTGCTTTTAGTTGCAGGAAGAGCCTTTGCGTGCGAAGGCTACATAAGAATTGCATACTGCGTTTCATACGAAACCATACAGCGTTCGCTCCCTGCATTTAAAAAGCTTGCAGAAGAATTTTCGTTATCATAAAAGTAACCCCTGACCCTACAAGGTCAGGGGTTTTGTATGTAACTTGACAAAAAGTCAGAGAATGTGTATAATAAAACTCAAAGGTTACGTCATAAAATATTATGAAAGGAGAAAAATATCGGCCTTAAAATAAAGCGCCCGGACCTGACTTTGTGGCGTTGCAGGTTGACGAGGATGAGGGTTATCGAAAAATTCGGCGGATGCCCTCACGGCAGACATGTCGTAAGATAACGGCAAAAACACAGAGTAATTTGTGAACAAAAACCGCTTATCAATGAAAAACATATAGCGATAAAATATTTCCAAACGGTAACGCGGGAACCGGTATGCAGGACACAGAGCGAAAAAATGTCGTGCAAAAGCCCTCCCTCAACGGAATCGTTTGGGGATAAAAAGCTTAAAAATGAGACTATCCCTTTGTATAAAAATGATACAAAGGTTATTTGGTTTTTACTTTTTTAAAAATAGAGTAAGGAGAATAGAAATGAGATTATTTGGAACAGATGGAGTACGCGGAGTAGCAAACGAAGAACTTACAGGCGAGCTTGCCTTTTCTATTGGTAAGGCATCGGCATACGTTCTTTCTAAAGAAAAAGAAAAGACACCACTTATAATAATAGGTAAAGACACAAGAAATTCGGGCTATATGCTTGAATATGCCCTTGCAGCAGGAATATGCTCTATGGGTGCAAATGTACTTTTGCTTGGGGTAATTCCCACACCTGCAGTTGCATATCTTACAAGAAAATATAAAGCGGATGCAGGGGTTGTAATTTCGGCATCACATAACTCGGCTGAATATAACGGAATAAAAATATTCAACGGCGAAGGATATAAGCTTTCCGACGAAATGGAAGAAGAAATAGAAAACATTGTTTTGGGCGATATTCCTATGCCACAGGCTCCAAGAGGCGATAGGCTCGGCAAAATGAAGAGAGAAGAAAACGCCTTAAAGGACTATGCCGATTATGTAAAAAGCATTGCCGAGTGTAATCTTGAAGGCATGAAAATTGCCATCGACTGTGCAAACGGAGCATCATATAAAGTTGCACCCAAGGTAATATTTGATTTGGGGGCGGAGGTTTACACGGTACATAATTATCCTAACGGCAGAAACATAAATGCAGACTGCGGCTCTACCCACACAAAAAATTTCTGTAAATTTGTAAAGAATATAAATGCCGATATTGGTCTTACATTTGATGGAGATGCAGACCGACTGCTGGTTGTTGACGAGCTTGGAAACCTCGTTGACGGAGATAAAATACTTCTTATCTGTGCAGAATACTTTAAATCGCAAGGCACTCTAAAAAAAGATACCCTCGTTACAACAGTTATGACAAACATAGGTCTTGTAAATGCCGCAAAAGAACGCGGAATAAATATGGTTCAAACACAGGTTGGCGACAGAAATGTACTTGCTGAAATGTTAAAGAACGGCTATTCTTTGGGAGGGGAAGAATCGGGACACATGATATTTATCGAGCACGCCACCACAGGAGACGGACTCGTTTCGGCAGTAAATCTTTTGAACATTCTGCAAAAAAGCGGCAAAAAGCTTTCCGAACTTGCAAGCGGATTTATCCCCGCACCGCAGATAGTTTGCAAGGCAAAGGTTTCAAATCAAAAGAAATATACATTCTCTGAAGATGCCGAAATAATGGCACAGATAAAAGCACTCGAAGAAGAATTTGCCGACGAAGGAAGACTTTTAGTTCGTGCATCGGGCACAGAGCCTTGCGTTCGTGTACTGCTTGAGGGAAATGACCAGGCGCTAATAGAACAAAAGGCGAAAGCTCTGGCAGAATTTATAGAAAAGAGGCTTGCATAATGGAATATAAAGATGTAACATTTATAGATAAAAACACAGCTTTTATTGAAGAAAACGTTGAAATCGGCGAAGGAACTGTAATCGAACCTTTTGTATATCTTCGAAAAGGCACAAAAATAGGAAAAAATGCTTATATAGGGTTTGGAAGTGATATTTCAAATTCACAAATAGGCGATAACGTGCAAATAAAGCATTCTGTTATAACAGACAGCAAAGTAGGCGAAGGCACAACAGTAGGACCTTTTGCATACATAAGACCTAACTGCAATGTAGGACAGAATGTAAAAGTGGGAGATTTTGTTGAGCTTAAGAATTCAAATATAGATAACGGCACAAAAATATCTCATCTTACTTATGTAGGAGATTCTGATGTAGGCAAAAATATTAACTTCGGTTGCGGTACCGTAACAGTAAATTATGACGGCGAAAAGAAATTCCGTACAGTTATAGAGGACAATGCTTTTATAGGCTGTAACACAAACCTTGTAGCACCTGTTAAGGTTGGCAAGGGGGCGTTTATAGCCGCAGGCTCTACAATAACGGAGGATATACCCAATCAAAATTTTGCAATAGCCCGCAGCCGACAAACCAATAAGGATAACTGGAAAAAGAAGGTTAAATAAAAACAAAAAGGATATCGAGCGCTCGATATCCTTTTTGTTTTATGTATATGATTATTTGTTTTTTAATACATCTTCGCAGAAAGCAAGGTCTTCAGGAGTGTTAATTCCAACCATTTCATAGTCGCTATAAACTTTGCAAGCTTCAACCTTTTTGCCTTCAGCAATAAGAATTCCAGGAACATCTGTAAGATAATATTCGCCCTGTGCGTTGTTTGAGTTAAGTTTTTTCAATGCTTCAAACAAAACTTTGCTCTTTACAACATAGATGCTGGGATTTAACTCACGGATTTTCTTTTCTTCTTCGGTAGCATCTTTTTCTTCAACTATTCTTATAACGCTGCCGTTTTCGTCTCTTATAATACGTCCGTAGGGAAGAGGCTTGTCAACTTCGCAGGTAAGTAAAGTCATATCTGCACCAAGTTTTTCGTGGTATTCAACAGCAGCCTTGTAGCTTTCCTGTCTTACAAGGGGCATATCGCCGCACAAAATAAGAACGTCGCCGTCGTAATCCTTCAAAGCTTCCTGTGCTGACATAACAGCATGGCCTGTACCCTTCTGTTCTGCCTGAAGTGCAGTTACATATTCGGGGCTTATTGCATCGCGTACCTTGTCGGCCATATAGCCTACAATAATAACTGTATCTTCTGGTTTTATAAAGTTTATGTTTTCAAGAACATATTCAAGCAAAGGCTTTCCGTTAAGTTCTCTTAAAACCTTTGGAAGATTAAATTGTTCAGACATAAGTCTTGTGCCTTTTCCAGCAGCTAAAACTATTGCTTTCATAGTAAAAAATCCTTTCAATTAAAAATTTGCCATTATTTTATCATACAAAATAACAAAAATCAATAGAACAATAAAAAAATAATAAAAAAGACCGGAAATCAAAAATAAAAAATGAAAGAAATATTTTTTGTAAATCTGATTTATAAACAGATAAATTAGGAAAAAAAGGTCAAAAATGACTTTTTTCTTAAATTTTATGTTTTCCGATACAAACAAATATCGCCTCTTTGAGCGCTTTGTACTACTTCGGATCTGTTTGTTTATTTTGGATTTTTTTCTATACTTACCAAAAAAAGCGGTGTAAAAATACACCGCCTCTCTTGTTTGTTCGCGTAAATAACCTCAAAGCGAGAGATTATCTGTGCTTTGCAAGGCATTCACTGCAGTAGATGGGTTTGTCATTCTTGGGAATGAACGGAACCTTAGCTTCGCCACCGCAATCAGCACAAACACCAACAAATGTTTCGCGGCTGTCACGGATAGCCTGTTTTCTTGCAACGCGGCATTCTTTGCAACGTGTGGGTTCATTCTGGAAACCCTTTTCAGCATAGAATTCCTGCTCGCCTGCGGAGAAAACGAATTCATTACCGCAATCCTTGCATACCAATGTTTTGTCTTCGAACATAAAATATCCCCTCACTTCGAGAAAAATAAAAGTTACCCGATAACGGAATTGCACCGTTTGCTAAATGCACTCTCTTGAGACGGGCATGGAGCGAGCAACGGGAATCGAACCCGCATAGCCGGCTTGGGAAGCCGGAACTCTGCCATTGAGTTATGCTCGCATCAGTTAAATTCAGACAAATACTTTTCAATTTTGCGTTTTATCCTTTGCAAAGCATTATCAATAGCTTTTGAAGATTTTCCAAGACGTTCGCCTATATCCTGATATGAAATTCCCTGAATATAATAAGCCATAACGCGGGATTCAAACGAACTTAAAATCTCGTCCATTTTAAGACTTATATCGGCAAGCTGTTCACGCTTTAAAACGATATCTTCGGGATTTTTAGAAGAATCGTCTTCGCCAATAACATCAAGAAGGGTTGTCTCATATTCGTTTTCAAAAATAGGTCGATTCAAAGAAACGTAAGTATTAAGCGGAGTATGCTTTTGACGTGTAGCTGCTTTTATGGCGGTTATAATCTGACGCTGAATGCACATTTCTGCAAAAGCATGAAAACCTGCAAGCTTATCAGGCTTATAGTCGCGAATAGCTTTAAAAAGCCCTATCATACCTTCCTGCACAATATCTTCTTTTCCCGCACCTACCAAAAAGTAAGTTCTTGCGCGGCGCAAAACCACGCTGCGGTACTTTTCAAGAAGATATTCCATGGCGTCTGTGTTACCATTTTGCGACAATTCTGCCAGTTTTTCATCTGAAAAAGATTCAAAGCCGGGCAAAGAACTGTTCACAAAAAATCACTCCATTTCATATTAACATTAATATTATACGTTAAATAAAAATTTTTGTCAAGATAAAACACGAAAAATGCCTTGTTTGTATAGCTTTTTGTAGTATTTACTATGTTTTTTAAGTAAAATTTATATACAATTTGCATAAAATTATTGTGAAAAATAAAAATTTTAAAAAAACACTTGCAAAAACTTTAAAAAAGTAGTATTATCTACTGGAATATGGAGATAGTATGATTTTGCTTGGAAGGAGTAAAACATGGAAACAATTTTTTATATTTTCAGCGTAGTTGTTCAGGTTGTATTTTTTCTTATCGGCGCATATTTTTTCATTATTTCACTGGCAGCATGGGTAAACAAAAAAGAGCGTGAACCCGAAAATTTTGTTTACCGTACCTATGCACTTATAGTGGCCGCACACGACGAAGAAGCGGTTATAGGCAATATGGTAGACAGTTTGCAAAAACTGAATTATCCACGTGATAAATATGACATTTTTGTTATAGCAGATAACTGCACAGATTCCACTGCAAGAATTGCAAGGGAAGCGGGTGCGTATGTGTATGAACGAACAAATCACGAAAAGCGTGGCAAAGGGTACGCACTTGAGTGGATGTTTGAACATATTTATAAAATGGATAAAAAGTATGATGCAGTAGCTATTTTTGATGCTGACAATATCGTACATCCCAATTTCCTTCGTGAAATGAATAAAAAACAAAATCAGGGTCACAAGGTTGTCCAAGGGTATATCGACAGTAAAAATCCCTTTGATTCATGGATTACTGCAGCATATACAGTTTCTTTCTGGAGTGTTAATAAGGTATTCCAGCTTGCAAGATATAATCTTGGCCTTTCGTGTCAGCTTTCGGGCACAGGCTTTGTAATAGATGTTGATATATTACAAAAAATAGGCTGGCAGGCAACCTGTCTTACAGAAGATATGGAATTTACAATGCGATTAGTTCTCAACAATTATAAAGTTGCATGGTCGCATCACGCAGTTATATATGACGAAAAACCTCTTACCTTCTCGCAGTCGTGGAAACAACGTATCCGTTGGATGCAAGGCCACGCAGACGTTGCGAGCCGTTTTGTAAAACCCTTAATGCAGAAAGCAAGCAAAGAAAAGAAGTGGGCGCCTGTTGACTGTGTACTCTATCTTTTACAGCCTGTAAGAATTATAGCACTCGGATTTATAACACTTATGACATGGATTCAGAGTGCATATCCTTCAGGAGAAATAGGATTTTTCCAGATAAGCTATCTGTTCCCCACGTGGGTATGGCTTGTAATGGTGCTGGTACAGTTCTCGTACACTCCTCTTATTATATGGATGGAACGTCATCAGTTCTCGCTTAAGCTTGTATGGCTTTATATAACTTATTCGGTTTATACTTTAACATGGGTACCTATCGCGATAATAGGAATTATAAATAAAGATAAAAAAGAATGGTTCCATACAAAACACACACGTCAGATTAGTATAGAAGAAGTAAATAATTAACAAAAATCCTCCGCAGATGCGGAGGATTTTTTATTGCAACAAAGGTTGAATTTGTTGATTTAATAAGGCAGCACCTGCTGCAGGGATTATTTTGTCCATGTGAGCGACAAGGGAAGCAGGCTTTTGTATAGCATTATCCTGCCCGAAGGGAACGAAGAAAATATTTTTACTATTTAAAAGAGTCCCAATATTTTTACCGCTGCCGCCAAGACCGTCGTTTGTAGATACAGCTATCAGCACAGGTCGGCAATTGCGAAGGTGAGCCTTTACTGCCATAGAAACAGAAGAGTCGGTAATTCCTCCTGCAAGTTTTCCTAGAGTGTTACCGGTACATGGGGCAACAATCAAAATATCAAGCAGCTTTTTAGGACCTATGGGCTCTACCTCTGCAATAGTGTGCCAAACTTTTTTCCCGGTAATTTCTTCAATTTCTCTTTTGAAATCGGCAGCCTTGCCAAAACGCGAGTCGATACTTGCGGCGTTCTCGCTCATAATAGGAAAAACCTCTGTGCCTAGATCGGTTAGCTTTTTAATCTCGGGTATAACAGCGCTGAAAGTACAAAATGAGCCGGTCAGCGCAAAACCGGCTCTAACGCCGGATAAGTCCATCATAAATCTCCCAAACAGTTTATAATGGCACGGGCAATAATTTCCCCTGCACTTTTCGGGGCAGATTTTCCAGGCAGTCCGGGAGCAGGAATCAAATTAAGCCCGAGCCGTTGGGCGGTGTCTGTGTCAATTCCGCCTGGGTCTGACGCACCTTCAATTATTACAACTTCCCGGTTTAGCTTTTCAAGGAAGGGTTTTGTCATAATAATATGAGGAATTGTATTTACAATAAGGTCAAATTGACCGGCGTAATTTATAATATCGGTGTTATCAAGAGGCAAAATACCGTCAGCACGCATGGCGGCAAAAGCAGAATAAGACCTTGCGCTTGCAAATACGCGTGCATCCAAAAGTTTAAGCTTTCTGGCAAGGCACCTTCCAAACTTTCCGTACCCCGTAACAAGACAGCACGAGCCCGAAAGAGTTTTAGGCATTTGGCGAAGAGCAATTTCAATACATCCTTCGCTTGACGGCAAAGCATTTTCAAGGGCAAAAGCATCATTTTTGGCGTAGTCAATAATTTTCGCACAAATAAAGTGGTCATCAAAATTTGAATATCCGCCCAAAATGGGTTTATCAAAAGCTAAAAGCGACTTTACGTCTGTTTGATAATATGGCAAAAACAAGTTTTTTTTGTCCCTTGTTGCAGGAGTCCCAAGAATAAAAACATCTGCATCAAAAGCACCTTCTTCAAAGCTTGAATATTCAGGCAAAAAAAAGCCACTTGATTTTAAATAATCCTTTGCGTAAAGCATTCTTTTGTCGCCGCTTATTATAAAAAGTTTCACACCCAACACCTCCCACATAAGCATATTATGCAGGAGGTGCAGACAGAGTGCTATTATGTTAAAGATTTTTCTGTTATAAAGTCCTGGGCAACATCAAAAAGAGCAACGGGAGTAACACTGCCCCTGCGCACTTTTTCAAAAAGGAACATAATTTCTTCGTGATTTGAAGTAATATCCGAAATACAGCTGCGTTCAACATGACCGCAGCAATTTTTTATTATTTCTATTCCATATTTTGTAACGCCGTTTTCAACACTTGATACAATGGAATAATTTAAAGTACAATCAGGCATAAGAAAACCTCTTTTCTTTTAAAAGTTTTGCAAATTCATTATAGATGCAAAGAAAAGAGGGTGCAATAATCAAATATCGGGAATAATCGCAAGAACAAAAATGGAAATTGCTGGAAAATAAAATTATTTGAAAACACTAACGTTTAAATGTCGAAATATGTCGAAAAAAATCCCTACAATAAAATTACTGCAGAGAAATTTGTCGAAATTCAATTTTTTCTAAGAAAAGCAAACTTTGTTTCCGATGCTATAACGGCAACAAATATAAGAGTAAAACCTATTAAAAGTCTTAATGTAACTTGCTCGTTGTAGAAGATTACCGAGAATAAAACCCCAAACACCGATTCAAGACTTAAAATTATGGCCGCTGCAGAAGGGTCTGAAAACTTTTGACCAACATTTTGGAACAACAGAGCAAGGCAGGTAGCAAATACCGAAAGAAAACCTATTCCCAAAACACTTTCTGTTGTTATTGATACATTTTGAGGGAACTGTTCAAAAATTATTGCACAAAACCAGGAGAATAGAGCAGCAAAAGCAAACTGTAAAACAGTAAGTACAATAATATCGCGATTGGTACCAACTTTGTTTGTAACCACAATATGAAGAGCGTAGAAAAAGCCGCCCAAAAGAGTTAATGCATCGCCAAAGCCTATTGTAAGTTGCTCTGTCAGCGACACAATACCTATACCGATTATTGCAATAATCGCAGCTCCAAAATGATATTTTTCGGGAGCTTTTTTATCCCAAATCCAAAAAAGGAAGGGCACAATTATGCAATAAATAGCGGTTAAAAAGGCGTTTTTGCCGGGAGTTGTTTCGGTAATGCCAATAGTTTGAACACAGTATGCGGCAAAAAGACAGGCACCCATAGCGGCACCGCTTAAAAGATATCCTTTGTCAATAATGGCGAGTTTTTTAATAAAACACAATGCAAGTAAAGCGGCACCCACTGTAAATCTTATAGCAAGAAGAAAGTTGGGCGGAAAAATTTCTACTGTATCTTTTACAATAAAAAAAGAAAGTCCCCATATTATTGCAGCAACAAATAAAGCGGTTTTAGCAAAAAATGATTTTTTCATTAGTTTTTCTCTCCGTAAAAATAATACTTACAAAATTATATCATCGTTAGCGGGAATTTTCAAGAAAAATAATTAAATCTGCAAGCTCTCCTACGGTTGAAAGCTGTGATGAATCGAGAGTTATACCAAATTCACTTTCAAGTGCCATGGCAAATTCAATCATATCAAGAGAGTCAAAACCCAAATCTTCAAATTTACTTTCACTTGTTACAGAATCGGGGTTAATATTCTTTTGGTCAGCAAGTATGCGAACAATTTTTTCAAACACAAAAAAACTCCTTTCATATCAACTTTGTAAATAATATACATAAAAGCCAAAAATATTCCCCCAAAAGTAACTTAACATAGTATGAAGCATATTATATTATGTGCGGTAAAATATACTTTTTTGAAAGGAATGATAATATGCTTGTTACAGTACCGTCTGTTACCGCGGCGGTAAAACTAAAAAAAATATTAAAATACAAAGGCATAGGGGTTGACATAGTATCAACACCGCCCTTTTTAAGAGATAAAGGATGCTTATATGGTCTGAAATTCAAAAAAGAATATCTTGACAGGGTTTTGAACATTTCAAACTCTGCAGGAATTGAAATAAAAAAAGTTTGGGATGAAACTTTAGGAGGAAATAATGAGGGTTATATACCTAGATAATGCCGCGACAAGCTTCCCAAAACCGCCCAGTGTATACAAAGAGATTTGGTGGTGTATGAACGGCTATGCTGCAAATCCCGGACGCGGAGCGCATCGTATGAGTATACTTGCGGCAGAAAAAGTGTATGAAGCAAGAGAAGAGCTTGCAAAGCTTTTTAAAATAGAGAATCCTTCAAGAATATTTTTTTATAAAAACGCAACCGAGGCTTTAAACACAGGTATAAAAGGAGTGTTAAGACCAGGAGATGAGATTATAATATCTCCAATGGAGCATAACAGTGTTTACAGACCCGCAAAACGTCTTGAGGCAAAGGGAGTAAAGGTAGTTATAAGCAACCATATTGCTGATGGAATCATATCTTTACAGAATATCAAAGAGAAAATAACACCTAACACCAGGCTTGTGTGCATAACACATGTATCAAACGTTACCGGCGGAATAAATCCGGTAAGGGAAATAGGCAGATATCTTAATAATACAGGAATACTTTTTATGGTTGATGCGGCACAGTCTGCAGGGAGTATACCGATAGACGTTAAAAATGATTGTATAGACATTCTGGCATTTCCGGGGCATAAAGGTCTGCTTGGTCCAATGGGTACAGGCGGATTATATGTGCGGGAGGGAATTGATATTTATCCTCTTTTAGAGGGAGGTACAGGAGGCAACTCTGAAACACCCTATCTTCCCGATATTTACCCAGAACGTATGGAAAGCGGAACAGTAAATCTCCCAGGGCTTGCAGGACTTTGCGAGGGAACAAAATATGTTTTAAAATTAGGATGCGAGCAAATAGGCTATTACGAAAAAAGGCTTGCACAAAAGCTTGCAGAGGGTCTTTCAACCATTAAAGGGATAAAGATTTTAGGCCCCCAAAACCCTATACTGCGCAGCAACGTGGTTTCGATTACAAGCGAAAAAGCAGATGGAGCAACAATGGCAGAAAGGCTTGACCGGGAGTTTTATATTGCTACAAGAAGCGGACTACATTGTGCTCCTTTAGCGGCAAGAACTTTGGGTATAGAAGAAAGCTTAAGATTTTCAGTAGGACCGTTTAATACAGAAAAAGATATTTCAGAAGCACTTTTTGCTATGAAAAAAATTACAGAATGACACAAAAGACCGCTTCATATACTTTATGTAAGCGGTCTTTGTAAGAAGGAGGACAAAATGATAAGAATGTATAATTTCAGGCAAAAGGAAGTAATAAACATAAATGACGGGAAGCGTCTTGGGTACATAACCGACTTGCTTTTAGATGAACAAGAGGGGAAACTTGAGGCAATAATAATTTTAAGAGAAGGGAAAAAACTTGGTTTTTTCGGTAAAGAAAGTGAATATGTAATAGACTGGGACAAAATCAAAAAAATGGGGAATGACATTATCCTTGTAGATGTTGATTTTGAAGACTGACATTGTAGCCGCTTTTATCTTGTTGCATATAATGTAACAGGAGGTGAAAATATATGACAAGAATAAATTGCGGATGTAATGGAGACTGCACAGGTCTTGCAATAGTTGCAAGTGTAGTTATAGCAATAATTACGGGTATTTTATCAGGACTTGGGCTTATAACGCTTACACCTGCTTTTTTATGGGTTCTTTTAGGTATAAGTGTAGTATATCTTGCTTTTCTTCCGATAAATGTTACGCTAATCCGTAATAGCGTAGGATGTGCCTGCGTAAGCTCGGTAATATCAGCATTGATTTACGGAGAATTAGGAACAATACTGCTTTCGATAATACTTCTGGCAGAAATTTTTGTAGTTACAAGTCCCATAACAGCTATTTTGGCAGCCGGCTTACTCGGCTTTTTCTCGCTTCTGATAACATCTACAGCATGTCTTGTAAGATGTGCAGCAGTATGCGCACAGCATGGCACAGAATACTAAAAAATAAAAGCGTATCGGGAATACCGATACGCTTTTGCCTTTTACTTATTATAGATGTCGCAGATATACTTGATTAGAGCATCAACATCTTCTTTTTTATTACTGAACAAATCAGTTTTCTGATACTGCTTAAGCATATACTTCCAACTGTCGAACTGACCAAACAAATCAAACGGAGTAATCTGCACAGGAACTATCATTTTATGATATTCTTTAGCTGTTGAAATTTCTGTAACAACCTCGTCTGATTTTACTGCGTTAGGCGAAATGAAGAGAATAAAGAGAGCACAGTTTCTTATAGCTTCAGGTAAAACAGCGTTGTAATCCTGACCGGGCATAATATTTTTCTCTGCCATCCAGCATTTTACACCCTTTTTCTCAAGCTCTCTAACAACTGTTTCAATTCTGTTATTCGGGATATTTACGTCTTTGCTTGAGTGAGAAATAAACACAAATTTTTCGTCAAGCTTTGCAGTACCCTTTATACCTGTAACGGTATTTGTAAAGCTTTTAATATTTTTTGTAATGTTGGTTGAAACCTTTTCGAATGAAGGGCCAAACTTTGATTCTAAAATTTTAATGTGCACAATATTTCTGAACTTTTTGTGTGCAATTAAAAGGACAATAAAGATAAACAAAGCAAGTCTTAAAATTATCCATATAATTCTGAATATTCCCTTTATAATAGTTAAAACAACATTAAGAATTTTGCTGAACACCGATGTTTCTTCAGCTTCTTTTTCACCGACAGTTAAATCCAATAACGAAGCACGCTCTTGTGCAAAAATGTCTTTTTCCGTACCTTCTTCGGGTGCTGAGGCATTTACAATCTTATCGTCCTGCTTTCTGTTATACTTTGTGTCGGCAGAGCAAACGCCTGCACCGGGGGTAGACCTGTAATAAACCGCTATATTATAGGCATTTATTACGGGGATTACAATATCCTCTTCAAGGGGAGAAACAGTTTGTCCGTCGGCGGTAAAAAGAGCAACGGTTCTTGAGTTTTCAGCTCCTTCAAGACAAATGTGGTTGTAGCTTAAAGCAACACCCTTAATACTTCCTTTAGATGCATTTTTCGAATAATTTTCCTTGTCTGTCATATATCCGCTTACATAGGGCGCCGAAGAGTCGCTTCCATTTGCAATTACAACAATATTTCTGTCGGCAACACCTTTGGCTATTTGTAAAACACCGCTTTCCTTTGTGTATGTATATGCACAGCTTGAATAGCCTGTTTTTATAAGCGTCATTTCCAAAAAGTCTTTATCGTCAAGAGCTTCTATATTAGAATTATTGAAATGGTAATAACTGCTTCCAAAATTATAGAAGGGCCAGAATGTAATATCGGGATTTTGTTCTGCAAGGTCCCGGAAGAACTCCAGCGTATAGTATGAGTTTATGCCCGCAGTATCGTTACAGTAAAAATATACAAACTTCTTTGACTGATAGGTTGTATCGCTTGCTAACTCGTTGCAGGCAGTTTGCAGGACATTGTCTGCTTTAAATTCGTTACTCGGCTTTGAATAAATAGTATAGTATTTATCTATAAACTCTTTTGTATTTTCTATTTTTATAGGGCCGTGCGAGCCTGCAATGGGATAAAGCCATATATCGCTTGTTTCGTCAATGGCAGCAACAGTAAAAACTGTATCAATAATTTCGTCAACATAGCCGTGGTCTGTGTTGTCGTACACAATATTGATACGCTGCACAGGTGTTACTGCGTTTTTGTTTGCCCCTTCGTAGGTAGGATATACAGCAGCACAAACAGAAATGTTTGCAAAAACGAGCATAACTGCCAAAATAAAAATAAGTCCTCTTTTCATCATCTTTCCCCTTTATTCTTTTGTTATTTTATACCCAAGTTTTAAAAGTGCTTTTATAGCCTCCAAAGCTGTTACTCTGTCATAATTTTTATCTTCTTCTGATAAATCTTCGTATTCAACAATACAAGGATGGGTTTTTGCTTCATCGTCAAGCTCGGCCCCCCACTTCCAACCGTCCCTGATTTTCTGTGCCGACCATTGTTCGTGAGTGTTTTTAGCTATAAGCTCCGAGATTTCCTTAATATCTTCGGGAAGTTCAACATCCGAAGTATCAAGCGGTTTTGGAATATACATAACGTCACCTACCTTGCGAGAACCATAAATCAGCCGTTTTTGCGGCGATTAACTCGTCAATTTCCTTTAAGTTTTGCTTTATGCCAAATTCTGATTCCATAAATCTGTCAATTTCTTCAACAGTTTCGATGTCGGCAATACAAGCGTGCATTTTAAGAGCTTCGTTTTTGTGAGCTTTGCCCTTTTTATTGCCTGCACGCAAAAAGTCTTCAAGTTCGTTTTTGGGAACACCGATATATCCTTTTAACCGTTCAAAGGCAACCCATCTGTCATGTTCAGAGCGGCTTAAAATGTCAACCTTTTCTTCTGCAAGAGCTTTTATTCGGTCATATGAAGTATTAAGGCAGTTGTCAGTAAGGTAATACACCTTATATTTACAATGAACCGCATTTGCATAAGAAGAATATATATCAATCTGCTTTTGCATATAGAAATCTTCCAAAGTGGCATCGTGTCCGTAATTTTTTTCAACAGTTTTATAAACCTCAAAGGCACGGGTAAGATAACGGTCCTTAAAAATGTTATCAACACTGTATATGTTTTCAATTCCGCCGACGGCGGTAATATTTTCTTTTAAGAGCGAGGGACTTAAAATTTCAAATTTACTTTGGTTTTCAATAAGGGTAACAATAAACGGAGCCTTTTTAAGTCTGCCAAAAAATACGTTGAGTTCACGGGCGATTTTTATATTTAAATCGTCATCACCAAGACAAATCATAATATAGTCGGAATTTATAAGACGGGTATTTTTTATCGAGGCAAAAAAGTCGTTTGTGTCAATGTTGAAGTTAAATGTTTCTATATCAAAATCTTCTTTAAAAATGTTTGATGAAATATGCCTTAAAAGATTTGAGTCATAATCCCGGTCAACTAAGTTCAGCTTTAAACTGCAATCGGGAATCTGACCGCACCATAAAACATTTGACGCAAAGTAACCGCCAAAACCTCCAACTCCCAAAACAGAGACATTAAGCTCATTTTTGTTTTGTATATTAGAAAACAGCGGATAATCCCACAAAATATTTCGCACCAGAATTGCTTTTGTATTTATAATTCGTATGTTTGTATTTTTCGAAACCTCTTTTATCCCGTCACAAACCTCTTCGGCTATTTTGCTTTCCGAAAAAACGTAAATATCGGCAGGTTTTTTGTGATCAAGTTCCGAAAAAGCCGAAAGCTTGTCAAGTAAAACATCGGTATCTGTATCATTAAAGCATATATGAAGCTTGTTAGTTTTGTTTAAAATATTGTAGACTTTGCAAAGTGGGAGGGATACACAAAAATTGCGGAAGGTATCTTCCA
Organism: Clostridia bacterium; assembly: GCA_045590155.1. Classification (GTDB taxonomy): domain Bacteria; phylum Bacillota; class Clostridia; order UMGS1883; family UMGS1540; genus JAZNQL01. The sequence continues at coordinate 51,743 of JAZNQL010000027.1, forward strand.
AAGACTCTGTCCCTGCAAAAATAACAAGAGCTTTTTTATCGATTTTGCATATATCCTTTGCAAGCAAAGAAGCGTTGTGATTTTTTTCAGTAAAGATATAAACGTTCTTAAAAAATTTTGACCGAAGGGCAGTCCTGTCAAGCCCTTTTTTTATGTAGGTAAGGAAAGCACTTATCGTAAGCACCGGACAAACAATATAAATACCCCATATTGCTATTAAAGCAGGGATATTCATTTCATCAACGAAAGGGGATGCAAGCTCTAATAAATCCTTGCCCGAAAGACCTAAAGCAAAAAGCTGGGCAGAATATATAAAAGACGATAAAATTCCTTTTACACCAAAAAACGAGTAAGAAAGCACCGAAAAAACGATTACTCCTATAATATAAGCAAGACCTACACTGTGCTTTATACCCTTTTTGGTATAAACGAAAGGAATACCGATAAATATTGCAAGAATAATGAGAATCCAACCGAGAGAAAACATCAAAGCTTCACCTCTTTTTACAAAAATCGACACACATAAATAATTTTATCATAAAAATATTAAGCATGCAAGTAAAATAAATAAACCCTATAACTTTATTTTCTGTGGAATATTTTTTTGTTGAGATTTCTGCATAAAAATTTGTTTATCAACAATTAAAAAACGGATGCAATTTGAGGTGCATCCGTTCAAATATTTAAATATATTTGATTAATTATTTGTAGAAATTTGTGTTAAAAAGGAATTTAATACTTCTTTATGGTCAGAAGAATATTTGCAATTTAATGTGCATACAATACCATCTTTATATCTTAAAAACACATAACTTGTCATGTCCATTCCATCATAAACATATTCGGCTTTAATTGTTTTATATTTTTCACTGGCAATTATCTGTTCACTCGTTGTAACATCTTCCATTTCCTTTAATGTTGATGTTTCAAAAAGCATATTTACATATTCATCAAAAGAAATTCCCATAGTATCGGCTACTTGCATTGTTACTTCGCCAACAACTTCTTCATTGCGATAATACAATGCCCCCATTTCATATTGATTAACCATTATCTTATGCATATCTTCAACCATTTGGTCGTCGTATTCAATATCATTTTTTTCATAGTATTCAATAGATTTAGCCTTACTACCTTTTTTAAGAGTTTTATTCATTTCTTCTAATTCTTCGGTGGAATACATTTGCCAATTTTCTGATGTCTGAAAGTTTATGTTCCAAAAGTCTGAATAATATTTTGTAGAGGTACAGGTCCCACTTATGTATTCTTTAGATGTCTGTAACAGTTCGTCCATTTCCTGATGTGTATTTTGTCGAGCCATATATTCACCAATCATTCCACCAGCAAAACGAAAAACCACTACTATTAATATTATACTTATAATCCTTGTCCAAGTTTCTTTCATCGTTTTATACGCTCCCTTGTTTATAATATTTTCATAAAAAAAGTGTGCCCCAATCTTTGGAACACACCAAAAAAGTGCAGTCCCTCGATTGTTGCTACACAATGCTCAACCTATCCACAGGTACGAGTAAGAGAGAAAACACCTTTTTACAAAGGTTATTTTCCCTGTGGATAATTAGTTTTATGCATTTGTGTAGCATACACAGTATATCATAGTTGGTATGATTTGACAAGCCCTTTTCGACATTTTCAGCATAGTGCCCTGTTGTGGTATTCTCCTTCTGGTGGATATCCCCGCAGAAGGTAAAACCCAACACTTTTATATATTTGCCTATTAATTTTCCTAAAAAACTATGCTTTTTAGGGGTAAAATCAACAAAAAAATTGGGTTCGGAAAATCTTCCGGGAAAAACCGACACCTATAAATGACACTTATGAAAAAGGCTCCCTTGTGTAAAGGGAGCTGTCAACGGAGTTGACTGAGGGATTGTTTGACTTCATTATCGATAAATATACATACTCCCTCAAAGTTTTTGTTTATATCAAGATTTGATATTCTTATAACTTTTAATCCATATTGTTCTAAAAACTCTGTCCTCAAAGCATCTTTTTCTATTCCTTTATCATCATAATGCTGCGAGCCATCCAATTCTATAATAAGCTTTGCTTTGGCACAGTAAAAATCAACAATATATTTTCCTATAACTTTCTGTCTTATAAACCTAATAGGGTATTCTCTTAAGTAATCATACCAAAGGTGCTTTTCTTCTTTTGTCATATTCTTTCGCAATGCTTTTGCAAGTGGTACAATTTCTTTGTTGTGTTTATATTCCATTACAATCCCTCCGAGTTGCTACGCAACCCACCTCCCTTTACACAAGGGAGGCTTTTGTTAGTCCTTTTCCGTAGATTATATTATCATTTTTAATGCTTTTAATCAACATAATCAACTTTTCGCAAATAATTACATATTAACATTAAAATCTTTTTGGGATTTCAACGGAAAGTCAGTTTCACAGAATATTTAGTTATAGGAGTTTTTGAGCTTATCTGTTGACACACAAATGATATTGTATTATAATATTCATATCTTAAAAAACGGAGTGAGATCACTGCAAAAAACTCTTTTAATTACTTTCTTATCAGCTTTTCTTATACTGTTTTTATCCTCCTGCTCGAATGACAGCGAGGATATAGTAAAAAGCTATCCGCCAGCGCAAGAAGCCGCAAGTGCGTGCGGACTAGATTCAGTTTCTTTTGTGCCCCCAGGCTACAAGGCACTATCTTACAACACC
>JAZNQL010000028.1:0-33561 GCA_045590155.1 Clostridia bacterium
TTAAAGGAAGCAGTTTGCGAGCACTTAAGAAAAAAGGGATGGACAATTACCGATATCGGCGTAAAAGCTGATTCCGACCCCGATGATACAGATTTAATGTTCCATCGTGTAGGACTTCGTGCAGGCGCTATGATTTCGGAAGGCGAGTTTGAAAGAGCTCTTTTGTTCTGCGGAACAGGTATGGGTATACATATTGCAGCAAGCAAGTGCCCCCGTGTTCATGCAGGTGTAGTTGAATCTGTTCCCGCTGCACTTCGTGCTATAACAGGCAATGGCGTAAACGTTCTTGCGATGGGTGCTTTTTATGTAGCTCCTGCAATGGGATGTGATATTGCAGATGCATATCTTAATGCAGAACTCGGTTCTGGCTATGAATGGTGGCACAATTTTTATGAATTCCATAAACTTTCTATGGATGAACTTGATGCATTTGACTATGAAGAATACAAGAAAAACGGTTTTAAAGTAAATAAGCTTGGAGACTTCCCCTTAAAACTTGAAACAAAGCCTGAATAATCAAATCACAATATAATAAACCCCTAAACGAATTTTTCGTTTAGGGGTTTTAAATTTCTGTTAAGCTGTTTTTTTAGGTTTAATATCAAATTTATAAATTGCCGTAAGAATAGAGATTAACGACAAAGCATCTGCAATCATTGCTTCCCAACCGCCAACCAGCATATTATATGTTATCCATAAAAGACAGGAAGGCATAGTTATGTATCTTAAAAGACGTTCGTTTTTCATTCCGTATGCAACAGTTGTAATAACCTTTGCCGCAATGGGTAAAAGACTTATGGCACCGTCCCACGATAAAATTCCAACCACTGTTACAAAGCACGAAAATATAATAATTACAGGTAATGTAGATTTTTTGTTTTTAACAAGTCGGTAGAACAAAAAGTTTCTTGCACCAGAAACCAAATCCATCCACGCACCCGTGTGTGCGCCCATTAAAAAGTACTGACAGGCAAATGTAAGCTCGGAAACCATTTTACAAAGAACAATACTTTTATGCTTTTTAAACTGAAAAGGTATAATACATAAAATAAGCCCTATAAGCCCTAAAACTCTTATTATAATATTTTGCAAAAAATTCACCGCCATTCTTATATATTATACTTTGGTAAAACGTCAATGTCAATATTGTTATATCAAGTATTCGCCGAACAAAAAAGGCGGCGTAATTTTTACGCCGCCAAGAAAAATTTAAACTGTAATAATTTACAAATCTTTTTTGAAATTTTTTCTGTAATCTTCAGGCGATAGCTGTGTGCTGGCCTTAAAAATTTTAGAAAAATGCTTAACATCGAGAAAACCTACCGAAGACGCAACTTGTTTAATGCTGAATTCGGTACTCGTCAAATAATTTTTAGCATGTTCAATTTGAACAGACTGAATATATTTGTGAGGAGTAACCTTCATAACCTTTTTAAAGAAGCGTATGAAATAAGAAACATTAAAATGACACATTTTCGCTAAAGTTTCCACCGAGGGCGATGATTCAAAGTTCTCGTGAATGTAATTTACAACCGTTTTAATCATCTGTGTGCGATCCTGCTCTAATACAGGATAGTCAATATGTGTATTCTCGAAGAAAAATGCCATAAGCAAAAAACAAGCCGATTGCAATTTCAAGTGCGAAAGAATATCGTTTGAAGCCCCATAGTTTAAAATTTCTTTAAAGAGTTTTTCGATACGGTTAGTATTCGAAAGAGAAACAATTGTCACAGAAGGAAGCAGGTCCAGAAGACCAACACCACTTGTATACATATCAAAATGCATCCAGTATTGGTAATCATCATCCGAGGATGAGCAATAAACCGAATGAGATAAGCCTGCAGGAATAACCACTAAAGAATTAGGCCCTGCAAGAAATTCATCTTCTTCAGTTTTTATTTCAAGACATCCATCCTGCACAAGATAGAAGGAGGAAAAGGAATTTGTAACATCCCCATCACCCCAATAATCATTAAGCTTTGAATGGCCTCCTGTGTAATATAAAAATTTAAACGCGGGTAGCTTGTTCATAATAATTTTTCCTATACATAACAGTTTCGTTTTTAATAAAAAAGATTCTCAACAAATTAGAAATTTATTGCTTTTTCGAGCCTTTTTTCAATGATTAAAGCATATATTATGTAACAAATGATTAGTAAAATTATCTTTCCTGCTGAAGTGTGTAGTGGCAGTCAAAAGCTTTTTCTTCGTCTGTGTATTTACGGAGAGTGTTTATAACTTCGCCGTTGTTCCACTTTCTGTCTTCAACATCTTCAGCTATACCCATAACAGTAACATTAACCTGTCTTCTGCGTGCACGAACGTGATCCCAGTCAACAAAATATACATGTGCAAATTCGCCGCCGTCAAGTTCGCCGTCTTTAATTGTCATTGTTTCGCTTCTGCCAAAGAATACACTGCGAAGATGTCCGTCTGTATTCATGCTTGTAAAGTCACCGGGTTCGTTTACGTATCTGCCAAACTGTGTGTGGATAGGACCGGGATGACGGTAATCGCCTTCGTTTGCAAAATCGGGAATCATTTTTCTCATAATATCGAGAAGGTCATGCTGTAAAAATTCAAGGTCAAACGAATCAATATCGTGTGAGCATTCCTGAACCATAACGCTGCAAGTTGTATGGTGTGAAGCTATTGTAACTGTTCCGTTTTTAACACCTGATGCCTTAACAATTTCCATTATTTCTTTTGAAATATCGTGGAATGTGGGTATCCATCCTCTTGACTGTAATTCGAGTTCCTTTTGAAAAAATTTGAATTCCATAGTAAATCCTCCTAAAAAATTAAATTATTTATTTAACCTTTCGCCTACTGCACCGCCTGGGTGGATTAAGGCGAACTGTTCGTTTTTATAATCTGTTTCCTCTATCAATGCTGCCTGCAAGGAATGGAAAATCATACAAAGAGCGGTTGATGAGGTTGTGCCCTGTGAATTATATTTATCTGTTTCGCGGTTAACATACTGCTTTAAAACAACATCTGCACTTTCAGCTAAAGGTGATTCAAGGTTTTCGGTTATAGATATAATTTTAACACCTTTTTCCTTACATATTCTTATGATAGGCAAAAGCTCGCTTGTTTTTCCGCCTCTGGATGCAAGAATTATTACATCATCCTTTTGTAAAAAACCTGTACCGCCATGGATAGCTTCGGCAGGGGATATGAATTTTGCAGGTCTTTCTATACAACACATAAGATGTGCAAAATGCTGACATATAATTCCTGAATGACCGCAACCTGATGCACCTATTCTCTGTGCATTTGCAAGTAAAGATACAGCTTTTGAAAAAGCATCTTCGTCAAAATAATCGAGCATGCCTTTAATGCACTGGCTTTCGATTTCGTATGCGTTTTTTGCTGCGTTAAGACTTTCTTTTTTCATAAATTCTCCTTAAAATCTTTCGTCCCATGCTTTTCGTAAGTTGTAAAGCATTTCTTCTACCATTGCATAAGGGTCAGCAGCTTTTAAAATGCCGCTTGTTGAGCCCGTGGCAAGTGCGCCAAGCTTAATTGTGTTATATACGTCCTCGCCGTTTGATATGCCCGCACCCTGAAGCACCATAATATTTTCGTTAATTTCTTTTACTGTGTTAATTGTGTCGATTACATAATTAGAGTCGCTTTTTGTGCCTGTGCCTATAAGCTCGGTAGGCTCTGCAACTATCATATCAGGATTCATTTTAGCTATTGCCTTTACATCTTCAACAGTATCGGCACAAACTATTGTTGCAAGGCCTACTTCTTCGGCACGGCGTATTGTTTTTTCTACAACATCAAGAGTTAAGGGCTTTTCAGCATGGTTTAACATAACACCGCTTGCACCTGCTGCTTTTACAGCTTCAGGCAAAACGCTTCCAAGACCTCTTCCGGGAACAAGGTAATCCATATGCTGTGCAAAAACAAAAATTCTTTCGGTATTGTCAGCAAGAAGTTTGATGTCAGTATACTGTGGAGTTACAATAACGTCAACATCATATTTCATTGCAGTTTTGTCAATTACTTTTGCAAGTTTCAACATTTCTTCGCCATAAATAATGGCTTTTGGACCTATTTCGAAAAAGGGAGGTTTAATCTTTAATGAATCTATCATCTTTTACAGTCCTTTCTTGAGTATATTATAGTTTCATAATAACAATACACATATAATATGTCAATGTTTTATTTGAATTTATTACGATTTTTTATAAAACAAAACTTTTTCGAAAATAACGTATTGACATTTTGACCCTTTATGGTAAAATATTTGTGGAGTGATAAAGCATGAAAACAGATAAAAGAAAAAACAAAATACTTGAAATTCTTGAGAAAACAGGAACAGTAAGAGTAACAAGTTTAAGTAAAACATTAAATGTGTCAGAAGTTACTGTAAGAAACTATCTTGTTGATTTGGAAAAAAAGGGTTTGCTTACAAGAGTGCATGGCGGGGCAATATTTTCGTATATGCCCTATTACAGTATGAACTTAAATCAAAGAATGGAAACAAACCGCAAATCGAAACAACGCATTGCAAAAAGAGCTGCGGCGTTAATAAAACCCAATGATACAGTTATGCTGAATGCAGGGACAACTACTTTGCTTGTATTCAGAAGTCTGCCCTCGGATTATAATCTCAATATTGTAACAAACTCAATTTCAATAGCACTGGAAGGGTCTTCTAACCCTAACTATAATATAGTTTTAATAGGCGGTACAATAAATTCAAAATTCCAGTTTACATATGGGGAAGAGGCTACAGACCTTTTAAAAAGATATCATGCAGATAAACTGATTTTATCGGTTGACGGGGTTGAAACACAAAACGGTCTTTCAACCTATTATGCAGAAGAAACACATGTAGACCGAGCTATGATAGAGCAGGCAGATTCTTGCATTATAGTTGCCGATAGCAGTAAATTCAATAAGAAAGCTTTTTCTAAAATTCATGATATAGAGGCGGCAGATTATATTGTAACAGATAAGGAGATTTTAAAAGAAGAGGCTGACGAAATATTAAACACGGGGATAGAACTTATATACGCTTAATTAAAGAACGCCGAAGGATGGAGTTTTGGCACAAAAAGATATTGACAAACCTAAAACGCTTTAGTATAATATACTCATAATTTAAAAAGGAGTACGGAATTTGAAAAAATATTTATCATTTTTACTATCGTTAACAATGATTTTTACACTTTCATCAACTATTTGTGCACACTCACAAATAGAAGATGTTTTTTATTCATATAATTCTTTAAATGTTTTAAAAAACAGCGATTTTGAACAAGATATTACTTCTTGGGAAATTTCGTCGAAACTAGAAAATTACACGGCAGAAGTTTCGGACGTGAAGGCATATTCAGGACTTTCGTCACTTCATTTATCGTCAACCAACGAGGTGTATGTATATCAGAACATTCCTGTTTCGGAAGGCGATAAACTTATAGCAATGGTATATTGTAACCCCGAACAATATCCTTCGGGAGGATATTCCTTTGTAAGCGTAGAAACGTGGGGAGACGAAAAAACAGATTCTAAAAAAGTTAACAATCGTCTATCTGTTAATAAATGGAGCTGTGTTTCTGCGGAAATAAATGTTCCTGAAAACAGCACTTATGCGCAAATAAAGATAGGGCTTGGTTTGGGTGGAAGTATATATGTTGACAATGTTGTTTTAATGCATTTCCCAAAAGACCGTTCGTGGGAATATACAAAAGAAGAGCGTGCAAAGTTTAAGAAAAATGATTGCAAAATACAAACCGACCAGCTTTTCTACTATACAGAGTGGGAAGGCGGATATGCAGATATAATACCAAACGAAACCATACTCGAAAATTATTCTGACGGTTCTTTAAAGGCATATATAACAAAAAAAGACGGTACAGTTGTAACAGAAAAAACCTTTGAGGTTTTGTATTCAACTTTAGAGTTTAAAACGGCCGACTTAAAACCCACGTACGGCGAAATATTCATTGTTCACGCCGATGTGTATGATAAAGAAGGTGCTTTGGTGTCCGAAAGCAAGCATCAGATCATGTATTATTCGCGCCCCACTCATATTGATGAAAATGCAAACTGGATTAAAGAAGACGGCACACCTTTGGATGTTATTTTGGGCGTAGCGCTTACAAGTGAAGAACAGATGGATTATTGTGTATCTTCGGGCATTACAGTTGTAAATGTGGGCTACACTCTTGATGCAGATTTAATTTTAACCCTTCTTGACAGAGCATGGGAACGCGGTCTTTATGCTATTGTATCTCTTTTTTCAAATGCAAACCCTTGCGGTAATTACCCTGTAAAGCTTATAAATACATTAACTGAAATAAAAGACCATCCCGCAATATTTGCATATTCAGTTCAGGATGAACCTGCGGCAGATTATTTCGACACAGTTTATGCTTTGCAGAATACATATCAGCTTATCCGTGATATAGACAGAAATCACCCTGTGTATATTGTAGAATCAAACATCAATTTCAGAAATAGCGGGACCTACGAAACAACTTGTTGTGATTTCTATGCTGTAGATACTTACCCTGCCGACAGAGGAGTATATTCTTCCTATATGGGTCCCTTTGCAAAAGCTTTAGCAGAATACCAGCAAGAGAATCACAATAAACCCGTAGCTATGTATGCACAAAACTTTGACTGGAGAGATTTTTGTCCAAACGGCAACCAGTCACGGCATATGTTTTATCAGATTCTTTTTTCGGGAGTCAGATTTCCTGCATATTATACCGAGGAAAACGATTTGATGAATGTAGAAGATATGGCTAAAGGTATAGCACATTTCGGCAATCAGGATTTGCCAATACTTTACGATTTGTTCTCAAAAGACAAATACGATATTTTAGCTTATGACATAAGTGGAAATGACAGTATGACAAGATTTGATTCATCCCGTGCATGGTACTATGTGTTCAGAGAAGGTAACGATACATATATAGCAGCAATAAATCTGCACGATGAAAATGAAAAACAGGTTATAATTCCAAATATAGAAGGTATACAGGGTAAACCCATTTCGATAGGCGATACTTCGGGCAGCAGCATTTCGGTAAACGGCTCGAATATTACTTTAAATCTTGCCGGCGGTGCTTGTGTAATGTATAAATACACAAAAGATTCTCACTTTACACTTTTAAACAGCTACGGCTATAAAGTGGGTGCACCCCTCGGTTTTGGCGAAACTGTGGCTGAATATATCCCCGCAGAAGGCGAAACTGCAAAACCAAGAATAATAATAGCACAGTATACCATGGAAAACGGTGCATATAAGCTTGAAAAGATAAGCCTGACCGATGCGCTTGCAGATGAGAAAGGTGTTTACAAGGCAGTTACAAATATATCAAAAAAGGATACGGACGAAAAATATAGAATATCTGCTTTTGTGTTTGAAAAGAATACTTTAAAACCGCTTACAATACCTGTAACGGTTAAAAACTAAAAATAAGAAACTTTTTTCCTATCACATAAAAAACGGCAGTGTAAACACCGCCGTTTTTTTATCTTATATGGATTTAGTCTTCCTAAAACAATTTATCAAATTTATATCATCAACGCTTTCAAAAACCTCAAACATTGAATATACTTCTTTTGCAATGGCGTTTTGCTCTACTAACGAATCAATAAGTAAAAGAAGTGAATTGTAAAATCCGTTCAAATTCAATATTACAATAGGCGTGTTAAGTCTATGGAGATATTTAAGGGTAAGAACCTGAAAAAATTCATCCATTGTACCCATTCCGCCCGGTGCAATAATAAATATGTCAGCATGCTTTTCCATAAGCATCTTTCTTTCTGCCATAGTTTCAACAATAACTGTGTTGTCGCAGTCAAAAACTTCTTCAAATTCACTCATAAAGGTAGGGGATATTCCCATTATATATCCGTCCGATTCCCGTACCCCTTCTGCAACAGCACCCATACAACCTGTGGCTCCTGCACCGTATACTAAAGAAAATCCGTTTTCTACAATAATTTTACCAAGTTTTTTTATATCTTTTTTGTGACGTTCGGCAATTTTGTCGCTTGCTCCGCCATATACACAAGCATAATATTTTTTTGACATAATAACCTCCTTAAAATCTTATATGTTGCTTCTCTTTTTTATATCGTCAGATATGAGTGAGTATATAGCAGAAGTAAGTGGCACACCGATAAGCATCCCTGTTATTCCCAAAAGACTGCCAAAAACTGTTATTGCAGCAAGAACAAATACAGGAGGAAGTCCAAGCTTTTCGCCTACTACCTTGGGATATATAAAGTTTCCTTCTATCTGTTGCAATATAATAACAAACAAAATAAAAAGTAAGGATTTTATTGGAGATACTGTTAAAATCATAATTGCACCAATACCTGCACCGATATAAGCACCGGCTATTGGAATAAGAGCGGTAAAACCGATTAAGGTTCCTATCATTATGGCATATGGGAATCTGAAAATGAGCATCCCAATTATGCACAAAACACCTAAAATAACAGCTTCGGTACACTGTCCTACAATATAGCCATGAAAACTTTTGTTAAAAACAGATACAACATATCTGATTTTAGAGTTAACCTTTTTTGGCAGATAATTCTTTAAAGCTTTTTTGCATTTGCTTGAAAGACTTTCTTTTCCTGCAAGAATATATACAGAAAAGATAATACTTATAAGAATTGTTGCCGTTAACGAAACTATGGACGTTATAGCTGCAAAAATAGTTCCTGCGGCATTTCCTATACCGCTTGTTAAAACGCTTATTATTTTGCTTGCATAGTCATACCAGTTTACACCTGAAAGAGTTTTTTCGATAGTGTCCGGTAAAACCTTTGTAAAGGTTTCGTTATTAAGAAGTCTTTCAACTGCAGAAGGTATTTCCGAAAGCAAAAGCTTTATACAGGCAACAAGTTCAGGGATAACCAAAAGTATCACAAGAGCAATTATTGCAAATAAAGAAAACAAAGCACAAATAAGACAAACTGGTCGTCTTGTTTTTATAACCCACTTTTTTTCTGCAAATCTCTTAAAATAATGTTTTTCGTAAAAAAACATAAGAATGTTAAGAATATATGCTATTATGCAACCAATAATTAAAGGTGTAACTGCGGGGATAAGCTTTATAAGAAAAGATTCAAAGAGCGGCCAGTAATGAATACATAAAAACAGAATAAATATACTTGTAAGAATATATATCCAGTTTTTTCTCTCAAATTTCATATTTTGCCTCCTTAATTAAGTCTTCCGAATCCGGCAAGTTCAACACAGTCCTGTCCTGATTTTGTAAGCATAAATTCAGCCATTTTTCTTGCAGGAGAATTTTGCGGTGTATCTTTTCTCAAAACAATGTAGCTATTGCTTGATAAAGGATATGTTCCGTCTGCAATAGTTTGGTCTGTGGGATATACGCCGTCAATAGCTAAAAGCTTAAGCTCTGTTTTTGTGTTGTAAAAAAGGTCCATATTGTTAAAGTAGTAATATATGCTATAACCAAGACCGTAACCTGCAGGTGATTCTGTTTTGGAATTCATAACATCAGTAAGGATGTTGGACATAGTTTCTGAAGTTTCCTTTTGAATTTCGGGATGTATTTCATTTCCTGATAAAAAATACTTTTCCATATGGGAGTGCGAACCGCTGTCCGAATTACGGCAGAAAGGATACAGTAAAGCATCAGGACCGCCTAAAGATGACCAGTTTTTGTAAGCATTATTTACATAAAGATTGCTTATCTGTTCTTTAGTAAGCCCTTCTGCTGGATTTTCAGTATTTGTAAAGAAAATCATAGCATCGTAAGCTATGGGTATAAGTTCAAGCTCTACATTCTTTTCTTTTGCAAGTGAGAGAATATCGCTTGAAGGATATATTGCGGCAAAAAGCATATCAACCTCGCCGTTTATAAGCTTTTGATAGGATGCGTGGCTTTTGCTGTGAACTGCCGGAAATTTAGGATGATTATATCCGTTATAAAAAAGGTTTGTAAAAACCGCCTCTGTAAAAGGATAGCTTGAGGTTGAGCCATCAATAGTTGGCATATTCTTATCAAATCCATATAAAACTGCAAGATCAGAAGGATAAAACTGGCAGTTTTGAGCAGTATTCTTTAAAATATAAGCTACATCATATCTTGTGGCAGGCTTTTGAGGATTTAAAAGTCTTTTAGGATTTTCAGGGTCGGAAATATCTGCGTCCGAAATATAGTTTGCACCTATATAGTCGTAAGCATCCTTTGCCCATTCTGATATTGTATCTTTATCTTTTGCTATAAAACTTCCAGGTCTTGGGCACCTCAAATCAGCAAACTGAAGAGCACGAAAAACCATAGTGGTAATTTCTTCGCGTGTAACATTTCTGTGTGGCTCAAAAGAATATGAAGAAGTCCCTTTTATAATACCGCATTTATATGCACTCATTACTACGCTGTAAAACCAATCGTTTTTTGATACATCTTCAAAATGAACAGATTTTTGGGATTCTTGCATATTTTCAAGTCCCAAAAATCTCATAACCATTGCGGTAGCTTCGGCACGGGTTACATTGCCAAAAGGCATTGCCTCGCCTTTTTCGTTACCTCTTATAACTCCTGTTTTTGATAAAATCTGCATATCGTGGAATTCAGATTGCGAGGGGTTGTAATCTGAAAATTCTGTATCTTCCGGAACAAACGCCTCAATTTCGCGGTCTTTATTTTCAAACGGAACAGTTGCATAAACATATCCGTTATAATATGCCGAAAGAGTTATAGGCTCCTTTGTATCTTTGTATCTTGCATAGGTTTTCCACGAATCGTTATCTGCAATATCATCGGGGAAGGGTATTTTAACAGTTTCAAAGTTTTTGTCTTCTGCTATTGCAGTAATGCAAAACGATAGCATAAGCAATACAGATAAAATAACACATAACAATTTTTTCATAAAAACCTCCTTAAGTAAAATCTATAAGGCGCGAGCCTTTAATTTTCAGTATTCCTTTTTGACCGGATTTGTATCCGTTATACGAAAATTCGGATACTTCAAATGTCAGTTTTTTATTTCCGCATAAGAATGTTACCAGATATATTTCTTTTACACAAGGAGAGGCACTTTTCTTATAAACATTTTTCTTGTGACATTCTTTTTTTAACACGGTGGCAGAAATCTCTGTTACTTTCGAAAAACTGCTTTTTAAAATGCGTATAAAAATTCCTGCAAAAATAATAAAAGTAACCAGAATAAAAACGCAGTTTATTATGTTTCCAAAAATGTTTAGCATAAACACCACCTCGTATTTCTAAATAAATTATACCCCGAAAAAAGGCTTTTTGTCAATATAATACATTCGTTTTTCATTAAAATACCAAGCGAGATTGACAAAAGAAAACAGTTGTGATAAAGTATTTTCAAAGAGTCTTGAGAGGAGTCTTAAAATGAAGATACCTGAATATAACACGATTGCAGGATTACGACTTGCAGACCGTGATATAGGAAACGGCGGAACACAAATTTGCATAGAGAATACAAATCAGGAAGAATGTATGGACTATGCCCGTTTGCTTGAAGAATGCGGGTTTAAAAAATATGATGAAAGAAAAATTCCGTGCTCAAAAAAAGACAACAGCACAAATCTTTTTTATACATATACAAGAGACGATGTGTATGTATTTATATCTTTTTGTGCACCGCTTTCTCTTGTGCAGATTACTGAAACGTTGCCAGAACCGCTTGTAAAAAAAGAACAAAAAACTTGCGAAGGAAACGCACCGGTATTGCTTACTCAATTTAACATCAAGGGTGGAATGAGCTATGCTATGCAGCTTGCAGATTATAGCTTTATTCTGATAGATGGCGGACTTTATAACGAAGAAGACTCACAACAACTATACGAATTTATGAAGAAAAAAACACCCATTGGCCAAAAGCCAGTGGTTTGTATGTGGTTTTTCACTCATCCTGACATTGACCACGTTGAGCTTGCAACCGCATTTATCCGTGATTTTGCAGAAAAAGTAGATATACAGGCGTTTGCATATCAGTTTCCAAAATGCGATAAAGTGGAACTGCTGTATCAGAACACAGACATAATAAAAACAAATATTGCAAATCTTGAAGAAAGCATACGTCTTTATTGCCCCAATGCTTTAACTTATACTTTGCGTACAGGGCAGATATATAACTTTTGCGGAGTACAGGCAGAGATTTTATGGACTGCCGATATGCTTTTCCCGCATCCATTATTAACGGCAAACGATTTAAGCGCTGCTTTCCGCTTGCGTTTTTCGGGAGGCACAACGGCCCTGTTTTTAGGAGATTGTATGCAATTTTCGTGCCGTCAGATAGCATACGTTTACGGATATTATTTAAAAAGCGATATTCTTCAGGTTACACACCATGGCTTAATAGGCGGAGAGCTTGATACATATAAACTTATCGATCCTGAAGTTTGTTTGTGGCCAACACAGAAAGAACGCTTTGAAGGAATGATGAGCGAAAAATTCCATTGGTGTATAGGCGAGGGCGGTTGTGATTACAACGCTTGGATTCGTGATAACAGCGTACACCGTCGTACTCATTATCATATGGGCGAAAGAGCAACTATTCAAGTACAGTAAATATATATTGAAATAACAACCATACGGAAACAACAAATTCGGTAAAAGATGAAAAGAGAATAGTGAAAAGATAAAAGAACCTATAACTTTCTTTCGAAAATTGCAGGTTCTTTTTTGGTGCCCCGGACAGGAATCGAACCCGCATGAATGGAACCGGAATCCATCATCTTATCCATTAGACCACCGGGACATCTACGATAGATATTTTAACACATAAAGGAAATAAAATAAATACTTTTTCGAAAAAAATTTAAACTTTTGCATAAAATATAACCGAGGTGAAGAGTATTGAACTGTATTGTACGTTTTTGCAAAAATGAAAAAAAGAGTTTTAGAATAAAATATTCAGATATTGAAGATAATGGTGTTGTGCTTCGAACAATATACAGACCTGAAAAGTGCGGAAATTTTCTGGAAAAAAGAATAGCGCATCTTTGCAGAGGATGTGAAATACTTGGCGATAATTCGTTATGGCTTGCATTGCAGAATATAGAAGGTATAATCAATAAGCTTGGAAAAAGTGACCTTGTAATTTTTACATCAGACAACGATAAATTGGACTTTGAGAGACTTTTGCTTCATAAAAATAACGTTTCTATTTTAACTGATGAAGATAATCTGGAAAAGTTATCCGAAAAAATTATTTCGCAAAGCGGTGCGGCGTGTGTTTATTCTTATAAAAACTTCAGCAGCTTTGAAAATAAAAATGTTCTTATATTGCCGGGTTTTTCAGGGAATGCGCCAAAAAACGCTGAAAAAGTTGTAAATCTTTCGGGGGAAATATTAGGTTGTTCCAAAGAAATTTTACCGCACAACATACATTATCAACCACCCCAAACCTTAAAAAGAGTGTGTATTGAGTGGGGGAAAGATGCGAAAACGCTGTCCTCGCTTATAAAATTTTACAATTTGCCCGCAGAAAATTTACATATTTTTTCGTTATAAGCATTGAAAAAATTAAACTTATTTGTTAAAATATCTTCGAAAGGAAGATGTATATGCACATTGTTTCAAACAAATTAAAAACAGGTTTAATAGTAGTTTTAATAGCAGTATTTTTTGCCGCGGCAATATATTATATTTCCGTGTGGGCGGGTATGGACTATAATACAGCGGTTTTAATGTCGCTTGCTCTTTCGCTTATGTTTTCGATTGGGTCATACTTTTTCAGCGATAAAATAGTAATAAAATCAACCGGAGCAAGAGAGGCAACGCCTGATGAACTTGCAATTTTAAATCCTATGATTGCACGATTGGCAGAAGATGCAAAAGTCCCGATGCCTAAAATTTATGTTATGGACGATATGTCATTGAATGCATTTGCAACAGGCAGAAACCATAAACACTCACTCGTATGTGTAACAAAAGGAATTATGCAGGCTTTGCAACCCTATGAACTTGAAGGGGTTTTAGCTCATGAAATGGCACACATAAAAAATTATGATATATTGCTTCAGACAGTAGCATCCGTAATGATAGGGGCAGTAATAATTGCCGCAAATTCATGGCGAAATATGATGTTTTTCAGAAGAAGCGGAAGCCGTGACAGAGAAAACGGTTCAAATGCAATCATAATGATAATAGGACTTGTGTTTGTAATTTTAGCACCCCTTG
This sequence comes from Clostridia bacterium, assembly GCA_045590155.1. Classification (GTDB taxonomy): domain Bacteria; phylum Bacillota; class Clostridia; order UMGS1883; family UMGS1540; genus JAZNQL01. The sequence continues at coordinate 14,181 of JAZNQL010000028.1, forward strand.
CAGGTCAGCTTTTAAGAATGGCACTTTCAAGAAACCGTGAATATCTTGCAGATGCGACGGGTGCAGGCTTTACAAAAAATCCCGAAGGATTGGCATCGGCACTGGAAAAACTCTCTTTGGCTGACACAAGAGTAAAAACAGCAAATAATGCAACAGAAGGACTTTATATCGTAAACTCTCTGAACGCAAAAAATATAAAAAACATTTTTTCAACACACCCACCCATAGAAAAGAGAATTGAAAGATTAAGAAGTATGTAAAAAAGAAACTGTAATTTCATTTGATTTCAAGTGATATTTTATAAAACTGTTGCAATTTTGCGGAAAATTGTGGTAAAATGAATTAGATGTTGTAACAGAAAACGACATTTTGAAAAAATTTGATTTTGGAGGGACAAAATGCAAAGAGAAAGATTAGGCAGCCGTTTAGGATTTATACTCTTAAGTGCGGGCTGCGCAATAGGATGCGGTAACGTATGGAAGTTTCCGTGGATGACAGGTCAGTACGGCGGTGGCGGATTTGTACTTATTTACATACTTTGTCTTATCGTTTTAGGATTACCTGTAATGACAATGGAATTTGCACTTGGCAGAGCTTCACAGGCAAGCCCCATAGGTATGTATCAAAAGCTTCAAAAGCCAGGTTACAAATGGCACACACACGGGTGGCTTGCCCTTTTAGGAAATATTTGTTTAATGGCTTTTTATTCGGTTGTTGCAGGCTGGATACTTTATTACTTCGTACAATTCGTGCTTGGTAATAATGCAGACCTCGGTTTTGTAAGTATGATAACAAACCCAACAGTCAATGTGGGATATCTTGCCATAATAGTTATACTCGGCTTTGGAATACTTTGCTTTAATCTTCAGGGCGGACTTGAAAGAGTAACAAAATATATGATGATAATTCTCTTTCTGCTTATGATAGTTTTGGCAGTGAACAGTGCAACCTTATCGGGTGCAAAAGAAGGATTATCGTTCTATCTTATTCCTGATTTTGCAAAAATCGACTTTAATGTTATAGTTGGAGCAATGAACCAGGCATTCTTTACATTAAGTCTCGGTATCGGCTCAATGGCTATATTCGGTAGCTATATAGATAAACGAAGAACTCTTCTTGGCGAATCTGTAAACATAATTATACTTGACACATTCGTTGCAGTAGTTGCAGGTCTTATTATATTCCCTGCATGCTTCACATACGACCTTGAGGTTGGTGCAGGTCCTGCACTTTTGTTTGACACAATGGCAACAGTATTCAATAATATGGCAGGCGGACGCTTATGGGGTTCAATATTCTTCCTCTTTATGGTGTTTGCCGCTATGTCAACAGTTTTGGCAGTGTTCGAAAATATTTTAGCATGTGTACGCGAACTTACAGGCTGGAACAGACCCAAGGCTTGTATAATATGCGGAGTAGGTATTTTTGCAATAGCTTTAACAACGGCTCTCGGTTACAGCGTATTTACATTCCAGCCTTTTGCAGAAGGTAGCGCATGGCTCGACTTGTGGGACTTCATAGTTTCAACAAACCTCTTGCCCATAGGCTCGCTTATAATAGCAATATTCTGTTGTAGCAAACGCTTTGGATGGGGATGGGATAACTTCATTGCAGAAGCTAATGCAGGTAAAGGACTTAAGGTTAAAAACTGGATGAGGGTTATATTCCAGTACGTTGTTCCCATAATAATCATAGGTCTTTATATCTACGGACTTGTAACATTTAACTGGAAATAATAATATTTTATATAAAAAACCTGTGACGCATAAATGTGTCACAGGTTTTTTTGTGCTCTCAAAGCCTTGAAAACACTGGGTTTCTACTATGGGTAGACCAAGAGTAGAACTTTCTACTGTAATAAAAAATACAGTTTACCTGAAATACTTATAAGTAGGTTGTTTTTTTTAAGGTTAACATATAAAATAAAATTGTTAAAATTTTGAAAAAGGAGCCAGTGTATGAAAAATCAAAAACGAAATTACGCTTTTTATCAGGTAGAAAAATTTTCTTCAATAAAAGAAATGCTTGAAATTGCGAAAAATGAATCAGGCGAAAAAATTGCTTTCAGATACGTTCATAAAAAGGAACAAAAAAGCAAAACCTACGAAGAATTTGTTTTGGACACATATTATCTTGGAACGGCTTTGTCTTCGATTGATATGACAAATAATCACATAGCAGTAATAGGCGAAAACAGATATGAATGGATAGCAACATACCTTACAACTTTAAAAACAAACGGAGTTATAGTTCCTGTTGATAAGGAATTACCTTGCGGGGATATTATAAATGTTTTACAGCATAGTGATTCCGAAATGCTTTTTTATTCCGAAAAGTTTGAAAAATATATTCCTGAAATAGCAGAAAAAGTTCCCGCTATCAAATATTTTGTAGGCTTTGATAAAGAAGAAGACGACGGAAAATTCCTTTCGTATAACAGCTTTATCGAAAAAGGTAAAAAGCTTTATGAAGAAGGGGATACCTCTTATACATCAATCAATACAAATACCGAAGAATTAAGAATGCTTGTTTATACATCAGGTACAACAGGAATGCCAAAAGGCGTTATGCTTTCTGAAAAAAATCTTGTTTCATCCGTTTACTACGGCTTGCAGGTAAGCACAGTATTCGGAACAAGCCTTTCGGTTTTGCCGTATCATCACACATACGAAGCGGTAGCAGGGCTTTTAGTTGCACTCCATAAGCATATAACAATTTGCATTAACGATAACTTAAAACACGTTCTTAAAAACTTAAATCTTTATAAACCGGATTATATATATGTTGTACCTGCTTTTGCTGAACTTTTTTACAAGAACATTATTAAAAAAGCAAAAGAATCGGGTAAATATCCCTTCCTTAAAATAATGATACCCGTAAGCAACTTTTTAAGAATTTTCAATATCGATTTAAGAAGAAAGCTTTTTGCATCAATACACGAAGCCTTTGGCGGAAATCTTAAGAAAATAGTTTGCGGCGGCGCACCATTAAGAGAAGAACTCGGCGATTTCTTTGACGGCATAGGAATGAATCTTATAAACGGCTACGGAATAACAGAATGTTCACCCCTTATAAGCGCAAACCGTGATTACTTTAACGATTGCAGAACAGTTGGAACAGTTCTTCCTTGCTGCGAAGTAAAGTTTGACGGCGTTACAAGCGACGGTTACGGAGAAATCTGTGTGCGCGGCGACATAGTTATGATGGGTTATTATAAGGACAAAGAAAGAACCGACGACGTTTTAAAAGACGGCTGGTTCTATACAGGCGACTATGGTAAATTCAACGACAGAGAACAGCTGATGATTACAGGCAGAAAGAAAAATATGATAGTTTTGGATAACGGCAAAAATGTTTTCCCAGAAGAAATCGAAAACTATGTTATGAATATTCCTTACGTTTCTGAAGTTGTAGTAAAAGGGGTTACCGCAAAAGACGGAATAAAAGTTGAACTTTGTGCAGAAGTTTTCCTTTCTGAAGAAAAAGTTTCCGAAATAGAAGGAAATATTGAAGAAGTGTTGAAAAAAGATATTAACACACAATGTGAAGAGCTTCCCACCTATAAAAGAGTTGCTCGTGTTGAAATAAGAAAAGAACCTTTTGTGAAAACAACGACAAACAAAATAAAAAGATAAACAAAAAAGCACACGGAAAATTTTTCCGTGTGCTTATAAATGTAAAAACTAAAGCGGAGATGATTTAATGCAGATATGGTTTTTTCTTGTGCTTTTATATGGCATAATTAAAGGAATAAGAGATATTATAAAGAAAAAAGCGCTTGAAAAAAGCAGTCTTATGGAGGTACTGTTTTTATATACCTTTTTAGGCTTTATATTTATACTTCCTTTTTCGGGGAAAGCCTTGCAGGTATCTTCGCTCAAACTTTTTTATGTTTTCATCAAATCGCTGGCAGTTTTTATTGCCTGGCTTTGCAGTTTTACCGCAATAAGAAAAGTTCCTTTAGGTATTTACGGACTTTGCGATATGTCTGGCATTATATTTTCTATAAGCTTTGGCGTTTTGTTTTTTAACGAGAGTCTTACGATTTACAGGGTTTTAGGTCTTATCCTTGTTTTAACAGGACTCTTGTTTGTAAAGCTTTCTGAAAATAAAATAACTACACAGGGTGTTTCGGCAAAATACATAGCATTGCTTTTTATTGCCTGCATCTGTAACTCAATAAGCGGCGCATTCGATAAAATGCTTATGAAACAAATGGACAGCGGAGCACTGCAATTTTGGTTTATGCTCTTTTTGGTAGTGTTATACATATTATATATGCTTGTAAAACACATAAAAATTGATTTTAGAGCCATTTATAAAAACCCTCTTATTCTCATTTTAAGCATTATCTTTGTAATAGGAGATAAAGCCCTGTTTTTAGCTAACGCCGCAGGCGGAAGCACCGTAGTTGTTATGACTCTTATAAAACAGATAAATGTTATAATAGTAATACTTGGCGGCAGACTTTTGTATAAGGAAAAGAATACCCTAAAAAGAATATTATGCGCACTTTTGATAATAGCGGGCATAGTTGTTTCTTATTATTAAAAAATTGTTGACAAAAGTAAAAAAATGTGCTATCATACATTTAATTTAATAAATAAAAGGCGATGACAGGGAACAAGTAGCAGTGCCAAACTTTAAAGAGAGCTGCCGGTTGCTGCAAGGCAGTAAGGGAAGCATGATGCGAATACATCCTTCGAGCTGCGCACCGAAAGGGAAACTGAGTAGGCTGCGACGGGAGCGCCCGTTACAGCGATAGGGTATGTATGTACCTGACGAGGCTGATACTGTGAGGTATCGGCAAAAAGAGGTGGTACCGCGATAAATTCGTCCTCTTGAATATTTTATAATATTCAGGAGGACTTTTTGTTTTCCTGAAAAGGAAGGAGTATTAAAATGACAATTATTGATATGCTCGAAAATAATGCAAAGCTTTACGGTTCTGATACAGCACTTGTTGAAATTAACCCCGAACAGCCCGAAACACGAAGAATCACCTGGCGTGATTATGAACTTGTAGAGCCTGCAAAATCACAGACATACCGTAGAGAAATTACATGGAATGTTTTTTGCGAAAAAGCTAACCGATTTGCAAACGCATTAAAAGAAAGAGGAGTAAAAAAGGGAGATAAGATAGCAATTTTACTTATGAACTGTCTTGAATGGCTTCCCATTTACTTTGGTATTTTAAAAACAGGTGCAATAGCCGTTCCTCTTAACTTCCGCTACTCTGCCGACGAAATAGAATATTGCGTAAATCTTGCAGATGTAGATGTTTTACTTTTTGGTACAAGCTTTATAGGTCGTGTTGAAGAAATTTCGGATAAAATAAGCGAACACAGACTTTTAATATATGTAGGAAGCGGTCTGTGTCCATCCTTTGCCGATGATTATAACGAAATGGTGTCAGACTGTTCCAGCAGTTTTGAGAACGAACCTTTAACAGAAGACGATTTTGCGGCAATATACTTTTCATCGGGAACAACAGGCTTCCCGAAAGCTATTTTGCATCGCCACAGAAGTCTTGTTCATTCTTGCCTTGTAGAACAGAACCACCACGGTCAAACAAAGGATGACGTATTTTTGTGCATTCCGCCACTTTATCATACAGGTGCAAAAATGCACTGGTTCGGCAGTCTTTTATCGGGCGGTAAAGCGGTACTTTTAAAGGGTACAAAACCCAAGGCAATAATGGATGCTATATCGGAAGAAAAATGTACTATTGTATGGCTTTTGGTTCCGTGGGCGCAGGATGTTTTAAACGAAATAGACAGCGGAGAAATAAAGCTTTCTGATTACAACCTCGACCAGTTAAGACTTATGCATATAGGGGCACAGCCCGTACCGCAGAGCTTAATACGCCACTGGCTTGAGTATTTCCCGCATCATCAGTACGATACAAACTACGGGCTTTCGGAATCAATAGGTCCGGGCGCCGTTCATCTTGGGGTTGAAAACGTACACAAAGTAGGTGCAATAGGAAAACCAGGTTTTGGCTGGGAAGCTAAAATTTGTGACGAAAATGGGGTAGAAGTAGCAAAAGGCGAAGTTGGAGAACTTTGCATAAAAGGCCCCGGTGTAATGGATTGCTACTACCGCGACGAAGAAGCTACAAAGGCAGTATTAACTCCTGACGGATGGCTTAAAACCGGTGATATGGCACAGTTTGACGAAGATGGATTTATCTGGCTTGTAGACAGAAAGAAGGATGTTATTATCTCTGGCGGCGAAAACCTATACCCCGTACAGATAGAAAATTTCTTAAGCGGACACAGTGCCATAGATGACGTTGCAGTTATAGGCTTGCCAGATGCAAGACTTGGAGAGATTGCCGCTGCAATTATACAGATTAAAAAAGGCTTTACCTGCACAGAAGAAGATATTGACGAATTTTGCCGTCAACTGCCAAGATACAAACGTCCCAAGAAAATTATTTTTGCCGACGTACCAAGAAACCCAACCGGCAAAATCGAAAAACCAAAGCTTCGTAAAATTTACGGTGGCGACGCACTTGTAAATTCGCAGAATAAATCCTGATTTTAAAGGATGGTGCAGTATGGAAAAACAGATGAAAACAAGATGGTTAAGACTTGCATTTGGAGCATTTGTACTGCTTTTCGCAGGCATAATTTATGCATGGTCTTTAATAAATGAACCCTTTTCAAAAGAACTTGGGTTTGACAGAACAGCCCTTTCTTTAAACTATACAATTTTAATGTGCTTTTTCTGCATAGGCGGTTTAATATCGGGTCTTTTGGCAAAAAAGATATCAGGTACTGTAAGAATGATTGCGGCAGCATTGCTTGTGTGCGCAGGCTTTAGTATGGTTTCGTTTTTAAATGAAAGTATAATTCCTTTGTATATAGGCTATGGTTTTATGACAGGAAGCGGAATTGGCATAGTATATAATGTTGTAATAGCAAACATAAACTCACATTTTCCCGACAGAAAGGGTATAGCCTCTGGCACGCTTATGATGGCTTTTGGCTTTTCAACTCTTATTTTGGGAAATATTGCAGTAAAGCTCTTTGCCGTACCCTCAATAGGATGGAGAACAACCTATATAATTTTGGGAATAGTAACGGGCATTATAATTTTAGCAGGAGCCTTTATAGTAACCCCTGCAAAATATGTACCCGAGATAAAAGCCGCAAACAAAAATCATGACGCTAAAGATTACAATGCAAAAGAAATGTTAAAACGCCCTTCGTTTTACAAGCTTTTTATATTCTTTATACTTTTTGCCGCTGTAGGAAGTACTGCAATAAGCGGAGCAAAAAATCAGTTTGCAGAGCTTGGCGTTTTATCGGCAGGACTTATGGCTGGAGTATTAACCGTATGTAATGGAGTGGGAAGAATAGTGTCAGGTGCATTTTTTGATGCATTCGGCTTGCGTAAAACCCAGTATCTTACAAGCATAGTTGTAATTTTAGCAACTGTTTTAACCTTGGCAGGCTATAAATTCGGGTTAACAGTAATCGGAGCAATAGGACTTTGCCTTTGCGGATTTTCTTACGGATTTTCGCCAACAGTTTCAGCAGCGTTTGCATCTGCATTTTACGGTGGAAAAAACTTCTCATTGAATTTTGCAATATTAAATTTAATTTTAATACCCGCATCCTTTGTTCCAACATTAACAAGTACACTTTCTTATCCTGCCGTTTTTGGAATACTTGTAATATTCTCAATAGCAGGACTAGTAATAAACTTAAGTATTAAAAAAGCATAATAAATAAAGCGTTGTAAAACAACGCTTTTTTTATTTAAAGTTTCAATCGTTCTATTTCTACAGCTTTTCCATCCTGATCTGTTTTAAGGAATATACCGTTAAGCTCTCTTTTCCCGCCTGCAAGTTCAAAACTTTTTTGCGGGTCATCGATAAAGCGGGAGATAGCAATTTCTTTTTTAGCCCCCAAAACAGAGGTTACAGGACCGCACATACCTGCATCGGTAATGTAGGCAGTTTTTCCGTCTAAAATTATTTCGTCAGCGGTTTGAACGTGGGTATGAGTACCAAAAACCGCACTCACTCTTCCGTCAAGATAATAACCGAGTGCTTTTTTTTCGGAAGTTGCTTCTGCGTGAAAATCAACTATAATATTTTTAATTGAACTGTCAATGCTTTTTAAAGCTTCGTCGGCTGCAAAAAAAGGATTTTCACAAGGCAAATTCATATAAACTCTGCCTATAAGATTTATTATTGCACATTTCTCGCCTGAAGAGGAAGTAAAAGTAACAATACCATTCCCCGGTTCTTTTTTTGAAATGTTGTACGGACGGACAATATCGTACTCATTAAATAAATGTAAAATTTCTTTTTTTGACCAGGTATGATTTCCCATAGTAAAAACATCAACACCGGCACGGGTAAGCTCTTCAGCAACAGCACGTGTAATACCAAATCCGCCTGCAGAGTTTTCGCCGTTTGCAATACAAAGGTCTACACTATATTTTTCTTTAAGATTGTATAAATGGTCAAACACGGCTTCTCTGCCTGTTCTGCCCATAATATCGCCTAAAAAAAGAATGTTCATATATTTCCTCGTTTTCAAAAAGGCTTTGCAAAAGCAAAGCCTTTTATTTATTATTTAGCGTAATCTACAGCTCTTGTCTCGCGGATTACATTTACTTTAATCTGACCGGGATATTCAAGTTCTGCCTCGATTTTCTTAACTATATCGCGTGCTACAATAATTGCATCGTCATCGCCGATATCTTCGGGGTTAACCATAATACGAATTTCTCTGCCTGCCTGAATAGCAAAGGATTTTTCAACACCCTTAAAGGAATCAGCAATTGCCTCAAGTTTTTCAAGACGCTTGATATAAGTTTCAAGGTTTTCTCTTCTTGCACCGGGACGCGCGGCTGAAATAGCATCAGCAGCCTGAATAATAAAGTCGATAACCGTTGTTGCCTCAACGTCGCCGTGGTGTGCGTGAATAGCATGAATAATTTCCTGGTTTTCGTGATGTTTTTTAGCGATATCAACGCCTATGGTAATATGTGAACCTTCTGTTTCGTGGTCAACCGATTTACCTATATCGTGCAAAAGACCTGCACGCTTTGCGAGTGAAACATCAACACCAAGCTCTGCAGCCAGAAGGCCTGCAAGATTTGAAACTTCGATAGAATGTTTCAAAACATTCTGCCCGTAGCTTGTTCTGTAATGAAGTCTGCCCAAAAGTTTAATAAGTTCAGGGTTAACACCGTGAACACCTGTGTCAAAGGTAGCCTGTTCGCCCTGTTGTTTAATATTTGCTTCAACCTCTTTGCGGGCACGTTCAACCATCTCTTCAATTCTAGCGGGATGGATACGTCCGTCGGTAATAAGCTTTTCAAGTGCAACACGTGCAATTTCACGTCTTACAGGGTCAAACGCCGAGAGGATAACTGCCTCTGGAGTATCATCAATAATCAGGTCAACACCTGTCATTGTTTCTATTGTTCTTATATTTCTACCTTCACGGCCTATTATACGGCCTTTCATTTCGTCATTTGGAAGTGAAACAACCGAAACTGTGGTTTCAGCAACATGGTCGGCAGCACATCTCTGAATTGCCATACCAAGTATATTTTTCGCACGTTTTTCGGCTTCATCTTTAGCCTGAGCTTCAAGATCTTTAATCATAATAGCCGTTTCGTGACGTATTTCGCTTTCTAAATTCTTAAGCAGATATTCTTTTGCTTCTTCTGCTGTCAAACCCGAAATTTTTTCGAGCAGTTCAATTTCTTTTTCTTTAAGTTTTTTGAGTTCTTCCTTTTGAGTTTCTAAATCGCGTTCTCTTTTAGCAACAGAAGCCTCTTTAGCTTCCATATTTTCGTGCTTTTTATCCAAAGCTTCTTCTTTTTGCTGTATTCTGCGTTCCTGTCTTGAAAGTTCAGCTCTTCTTTCTCTTACTTCCTTTTCATATTCTAAACGAGTTTTATGTATTTTCTCGTTAGCTTCAAGTAACGCTTCACGTTTGCTGTTATCGGCAGTTTTTTTAGCATCGGCAATAATACGTTTAGCCTCTTCTTCTGCATTTCCAATTTCTGCTTCTGCAATCTTTTTTCTGTAAGCGCAGCCGATTTTGAAAAATACAACGGCAGATATAATGCACAATGCAAACAATACCGCAGCTACAATTATAAATAACTGAAAGGTAATAATCAAAAACACCTCCTTAACATAAAATTTTGTTCAACTTTTATTAACTTTTTAATTTTCAGGCAAGTATATATCTTATGGCAAATATATACCTATAATAATATTAAACTTTTTCAGTAAAAAAGTCAAGGTAAAATTTATAAAAACTTATGAATTTTGCAATTTTGCCGCAGTTAAAGTATTTTTCATAAGCATAGCAATAGTCATAGGGCCGACACCGCCCGGAACAGGAGTGATTGCCGATGCTTTTTTCGATACTTCGTCAAAGTCTACATCACCGCAGATTTTTTTATCTGCAAGTCTGTTTATACCAACGTCAATTACAACCGCACCTTCTCCTACCATATCAGCTGTAACAAAGTTAGCTCTGCCAACAGCGGCAACAATAATATCAGCTTTTTTTGTGATTTCGGCAAGATTTTTTGTTTTTGAGTGACAGATTGTAACAGTTGCATTTTGCTGAAGTAAAAGCATTGCAGCAGGCTTGCCTACAATATTGCTTCTTCCTATAACAACGCAGTTTTTGCCCGAAGGGTCAATACCGCTTTCTGCTATGAGCTCCATAATTCCTGCAGGTGTGCAGGGAAGAAAACTTTGAGAGCCTATCATTATTTTACCTACATTTACAGGATGAAAAGCATCTACGTCTTTTCTGTAATCAATAGCCATTAAAACCTTTTCCTCGTCTATGTGGCGGGGAAGAGGGAGCTGTACTAAAATACCGCTTATACGGGAGTTTTTATTTAAAACATCTATAAGGTCAAGCAAATCGTTTTCTGAAGTTTCTTCAGGCAGAGTGTAAACCTCGGAATAAATGCCTGTTTCTTCGCAAGCCTTTTTTTTGTTGTTTACATAAATTTTAGATGCAGGATTCTCTCCTACCAAAATAACGGCAAGACCTGGGTTAATATTTTGCTTTTTGAGATTTATTACCTCTTCGGCCAGTTGATTTTTTATTCTTTGGGAAACCATTTTTCCGTCTAATATTTTTGTCATCTTTATTCTCCTCTCTTGGTTTTATAAGCGAAGTGGGCGAGTAGCCTATTAAATCTGACCTTCCCGCCATTGTAAGCGCTTTGTAAACGGTATTATAGTTTTTTTCGTCTGTGCACTGCAAAAGAGCACGTTGCATAGCCTTTTCTTCAAAGGTTTTTGGCACATAAATCTTTTTTAAAGTAAAAGGATTTAATTCGGTGTAGTACATAGCAGTAGAAATTGTACCCGGGGTAGGATAAAAATCCTGCACCTGTTGAGGTCTTAAATTATTTTTTCTTAAATAAAGAGCAAGACAAATGGCGTCTGAAAGTTCGCTTCCAGGATGGCTTGACATAAGATAAGGAATAAGATACTGCTCTTTATTTATTTTGTTGTTTACATCGTAAAACTTTTTCGAAAACTTTTCATATACTTTATTTTCAGGCTTACCCATAACAGATAAAACCTTGTCCGAAATATGCTCGGGAGCAACTTTAAGCTGACCACTTATATGATGACGGCAAAGCTCGTATAAAAATTCATCAGATGGATCTGCAAGAATATAGTCAAAACGAAGCCCCGACCTTATAAACACTTTTTTAACCTTGGGTAATTTGCGCAGTTTTCTTAAAAGCTCAATATAATCAGAATGATCTGCCTGCAAAGCTTTACAGGGCGAGGGAAAAAGACATTGCCTGTCTTTACATGTGCCTTTTGTAAGCTGATGAGGGCACGAAGGCGCACGGAAGTTTGCTGTAGGTCCTCCAACATCGTGAATATATCCTTTAAAATCGGGCAAAGTGGTTAACTTTTCTGCCTCTTTTAAAACGGATTCGTGCGAGCGAGATGTAACCATTCTTCCCTGATGGAATGTAATTGCACAAAAATTGCACGAACCGAAGCATCCTCTTGAGGATGTTATACTGAACTTTACCTCTGAAAAAGCGGGGATTTCCTCTTTGCACGAAGGATGCCACGCCATCTCATAAGGCAGTTCATATACAAAATCCATTTCCTCTTGAGTAAGAGGCATTGCGGGGGGATTTTGCACAATAAATTTATCTCCGTGCTTCTGGCAAAGAACTTTGCCTCTTACGGGGTCTTGTTCTTTGTATTGTAATAAAGCAGAAACTGCGTATTCCTTTTTACTGTCACGCACATTTTCAAAAGAGGGCATAATAACAGCTTTGTCAGGCGCCGTATCAGAACGATACACAGTGCCATTTATGTATGTAATATCCGCAATCGAAATTCCCGAAGATAAAGCATCTGCAATCTGCACTATTGATTTTTCGCCCATACCATAACAAATTATATCGGCACGGCTATCAATAAGGATAGAACGGCGAACAGAGTCAGACCAGTAATCATAGTGAGCAAATCTGCGAAGACTTGCTTCAATACCGCCAATAATTAAAGGGATATTCCCAAAAGCCTCTCTTGCTCTGTTTGCATAAACAATAGTGCACCTGTCAGGACGCATACCCATTTTCCCGCCAGGAGAATATGCATCGGAAGAACGAGGCTTTTTGGCTGCTGTATAGTGGTTTACCATAGAATCCATATTCCCACCCGAAATAAGAACACCAAGCCTGGGTTTCGGAAATGCCTTAAAATCGTCGGCAGTATGCCAATCGGGCTGTGAAAGAATCGCAACACGATAGCCTGCCGCTTCAAGACAACGTGAAATTATTGCAGGACCAAACGAGGAGTGGTCTACATAAGCATCTCCTATTACATATAGGAAGTCATAGTAATCCCATCCTCTTTCTTCTATTTCCTTTTTTGAAACAGGTAAAAACATCTGTTATTCCTCTGAATTCATATTCATTTCGTACCATTGCTGTTTAGAAATCAGTACATTTCTTGGCTTTGAGCCCTCGGGAGGACCTACAATTCCTCTTGCTTCCATCTGGTCAACAATTCTGCCTGCACGGGCATAGCCTACTTTAAGCTTTCTTTGGATTAAGGAAGTGGAGGCTTGTCCAAGCTCAACAACAATTTCTATTGCCTGATTCAAAAGCTCATCCTTATCGCCCGGGTCGTCAGGCTCCTCTTTATCTCCGTGTTCTATTTTTTCAAGAACTTCTTCGTCGTAGTCTGCTTCATAGTCTTTTTTAATAAATTCAACTAAACGTTCAATTTCGTGGTCCGAAACAAACGCACCCTGTATTCTTGTTGGTTTTGATGCGCCAAAAGGAAGGTAAAGCATATCTCCCTTACCGAGCAGCTTTTCGGCACCCATCATATCCAAAATCGTACGCGAGTCAACAGCACTTGAAACAGCAAATGAAATTCTTGACGGAACGTTTGCTTTTATAAGACCTGTAACAACATCAACAGACGGACGCTGTGTCGCCATAACAAGATGCATACCGGCAGCACGTGCGAGCTGTGCCAAACGGCAAACAGCATCTTCAACTTCACGCGGAGAAACCATCATAAGGTCTGCAAGCTCGTCTATTATTATTACTATGTGTTCCATTTTGTCAAGACCTTCAGACTCGGCATACTCGTTGTAACCTGTAATGTTTCTTACGTCATAATCTGCAAAAAGCTTGTAACGGCGAGCCATTTCAGAAACTGCCCAGTTCAATGCACCTGCTGCTTTTCTTGCATCTGTTACAACAGGAATAATAAGATGAGGTATACCATTATAAACACCAAGTTCAACAACTTTCGGGTCTATCATCAAAAATTTTACATCTGAAGGGGATGATTTATAAACAATACTTGCGATTATAGTGTTTATACACACACTCTTACCGGCACCCGTAGCACCTGCAATTAAGAGATGAGGCATTTTTCTTATATCTGCAACAACAGGCTTTCCGTATATGTCACGTCCCAATGCAATTGCGGTCGGGGATGAATGTGTTGTAAATTCGGAGCTTTCAATCATTTCGCGAAGTGAAACCATAGAAACTGACTGATTCGGGATTTCAATACCGATAGCAGCCTTGCCTGGAATAGGGGCTTCAATTCTTACACCAAAGGCTGCAAGATTCAAAGCAATATCGTCTGCAAGATTAACTATTTTACTAACCTTAACCCCTGCACTTGGCTGGAGTTCAAATCTTGTTACAGAAGGTCCCTGTGTTACTTCAAGCACCTTTGCTTCAACACCAAAGCTTTTTAAAGTTTCAACAAGTTTTTTTGCTCTTTCTCTCAAATCTTCCATACTGCTGCTTTTCTGCATGGCAGGTTTAGCCTTGTCCAAAAGGTCGGAAGACGGGAAATTATATTTTATCACAGGCTTTGCTTCCGCAATTTCTTTTGCAATTTCTTCTTCTGAAACGGGAGTCAAATCTTCCTTTTCTTCTTTTTTTCCTTCTGCTTCATCAAAGGCAATTTCTTCAAAATTTTCAGCCTCGTCTTTTCCTGGAAAAGTTGGGGGAACATAAGAATCTATCGGTTCGGGAGTAATTATTTTTATATCTTCTGGATTAAAATCAATTTTATTTTCGACAGGAGTTTTTGCCTTAGATTCCTTCTTTTCTTTTTGAGCAGGGTTAATGATTTCCTGCTTTTCAGCTTTCTCCAAAGCTCGTTTTTCGCGGTATTTTTCAGCCATATTCGAAGCAAAATCACTTATAGAAAAATGGGTAAGCAAAATCACACAAACCGCAAGCAAAACAAGCAGAACAAAGAAAGCTCCCACATCCCCGAAAAGAGTTTTTATGGGAGTTTCAAGAGCACCGCCGAATATACCGCCGCCAATACCTTCTTTGCCGTCAAGATAAAAATCGGCAAAAGCTTCCGAACCTGCAGCAAATAAATGGAAAAAAGCAGCGAAAACAATAATCAAAATTGCCGAAAGAATATATTTTGATATATGAGCCTTTACATTACGGCGCACAGTTATATGTATGCCTAAAAAGATTATGTATAAGGGAACAATATATCCTACATAACTGAACAAACCCCGCCAAATACTGCGCAAGGCTTCAAAAAACACGGTATCAACACAAAAAGACAAGCAAGAAAGAATACCAATAAGTGTAATAACTATACCCGTAAGCTCTCTTTTTGTATTTGAGTTTGATTTGTTTTTGTCGGGCAAAACTTTTTTTGAAACGTTTTTTTGAGGTGTTTTTTTAATTCTTTTACGTTCTGACATTTTTTAAAAAATCTCCCTTAAATAAAGTTGAGTATAAGAGTAAAAATTCCTGCTGCGAGGCAATAATACGAAAAATAATAGAATTTATCGCTTTTTACAAGTCGAAGCAAAAAGCGTATTGCAATAAATCCGCTTATTACGGCAACCAAGGTTCCCAAAATGGCAGGAATAACAGGTATTCCCAAAGTACCTGCTTCAATAACATCAAGCGAATCAATTAAAGCGGCACCGAGTATTGCAGGAATTGAAAGAATAAACGAAAACTTTACAGCAAAGCTTCTTTCATATCCGGAAAATAAGGAACCTGTAATTGTAGAACCCGATCTGCTTATACCGGGCAAAAGAGCAACCGCCTGAAAAAGACCTACAACAAAGCTTGATTTATATGAGGCATTTTCCATTGTTTTATGACCTTTTGCAATTTTGTCGCTGATATAAAGCAAAAAAGCGGTTACAAAAAGACAAATTCCAACAACCCACAGGGGAAGATTTTCTATAATATCCTTAAAGAGAATGCCTGCAACTCCGGCAGGGATGGTTCCTATTATAACCATTATTACAAATCTGCGGTAAGGGGAAGAAAAGTCAGGTTTAGCGCGGAGTAAATCGCCTATCATGCAGAAAAATTCTTTTATAAGTGCGAAAATATCCTTATAATATACACAAAAAACCGCTATAAGAGTGCCTAAATGCAACATTATATCAAAAGATATAGGAATATTAACGGCATCTCCGCCGAATATGTTCTTAAAAATAGCAAGATGGCCTGAACTTGACACAGGTAAAAATTCTGTAAGTCCCTGAACCAACCCTAAAAGTATGTAGCGTAAATAAGTCATAATAACCTCCAAATTACATATATAAATTTATTATAGCATACGTTGTGTTTTTTTTCCAGTATTATTTTTATAAAATATATAATTTATTTAAGCTGGTAATTCCAAAGAGTTGAAAAAATTTTTTATATATGTTAAAATGTAAAAAAATGCAAAGGAAAAAAGACTATGATTCGTTATATTACAATAAGCGGAATAAAATATTATTTCGGAACACTTCCATTTGAAATAAAGGAAAAAGTTATCTTAAAAAAAGACAGAGATAACGAATATGACCAATGGGCAATAGCAGTTTATAAAGAAGGATTTGGCAAAGTAGGATACGTTGCAGCAAACTCTGCAAGCAAAATCGGGGGAACATATTCTGCACTGGAAATATATCCTTTCTTTACAGATAAATGTGAAGCAGAAATAGCTTTTATGAAAAACGATTTTATAATAGCAAAGATAGAGGATTGCAAAAAATAAATTCAAAGAAAAAATTGTTAATAACTATTGCATTTTTTTGCAACATAGTGTATAATTACTAATACCAACTAACATTAAGGAGGAAATTTTTATGTTTAAGAAAGTTATGGCGTTAGCACTTGCAGCACTTATGATCTTTGCTTTTGCAGGTTGCGATGCACAGAAAACAGAAACAAAAACACAAGTACTTCAGGGTACTGCAAAAGATGGTATTCTTGTAATGGGTACAAACTGCGGTTTTGAACCTTTTGAATATCTTGATGCAGAAGGCAACCCCACAGGTTTTGACGTTGAGCTTGCACAGGCTATGGCAGATGCTATCGGCTTAAAGCTCGAAATCGTTGATATGGATTTTGACGGTCTTATAGCTGCATTAAACAGCGGTCAGGTTGACATGGTTGTTGCAGGTATGACAGTTACAGAAGAAAGAAAAGAATCTGTAAACTTCACAGGTACATACTTTGATGCTTCACAGGTTATTATAGTTCCCGAAGGTTCTGAAGCTGTAAAAACAGCTGCTGACCTTGAAGGCAAGAAAATCGGCGTTCAGGACGGCACAACAGGCGACCTTTATGTTGAAGAAAACTGCAACGCAGGCGAAATCGTTGGTTTCAAAACTGTTATGGAAGCAGCTATGGAACTTAAAAACGGCAAACTTGATGCGGTTGTAATCGATAAAGAACCTGCTAAAAAAGCTGTTGAAAACATCGGCGGTCTTACAATTTTAGAAGAAGCTTTAACAACAGAACAGTATGCTATAGCTGTTAACAGAGGTAACGGAATGCTTCTTGATGCATTGAACTCCGCACTTACTTCAGTTAAGATTGTTTCTGAAGGCGAAGAACTTTCAACATACGCTAAACTTGTAGAAAAATATTTCCCTGCTGAATAATTTTTAAGGAAATAAATTAAGATTAAAGTCTTGAAAAACAAGCAGCTTTTTACAAAGCTGCTTGATTTTTACATAAAGACAACAGCATTTAGGAGGAAGAGTAGGAATGAATATATGGAATTCATTTATGAATGCCGTTGAAGCAAACCTTATCCGTGATAACAGGTGGCTTTTAATGCTCAAGGGCTTGGGGATTACCCTGGAGGTAACCTTCTGCTCTGTAATTATAGGTACCATAATAGGTCTTATAATATGTCTTTGCCGTCTTTCAAAAATCAAACCCGTAAGATGGATAGGAGACTTATATGTTTGGTTAATAAGAGGAACGCCTACCGTTATACAGCTTATGATAATATACTTTGGTATTTTTGCAACAACAAGAATACCTAAAGAAATTGCTGCAATGGTTGCTTTTGGTATGAATAGCGGAGCATATATGGCAGAACTTATGCGAGGCGGTATTCTTGCAGTAGGACAGGGTCAGACAGAAGCTGGAAGATCGTTAGGTCTTTCAAACGTACAAACAAAAATGTATATAGTATTTCCACAGGCACTTAAAAACGCTCTTCCTGCATACATAAGCGAAATTATTGTTTTACTTAAAGAAACGGCTATTGTAAGTATAGTAGGTCTTAAAGAAATTACAGGTTATGCAAACTACATAAGAAGCCGTACGTTTGCACCGTTTTTCCCGCTTTTGGTGGCAGCCGGGATATATCTTGTGCTTACATCAATTCTTACAAAGGTATTTTCTGTTGTGGAAAGGAGGTTGCGTCAGGGTGATATACGTTAAAGATTTAAAAAAGTCATTCGGCGAAAACGAAGTTTTAAAAGGAATAGACCAACACATCTCAAAAGGTGAAAAGGTTGTTATAATAGGTCCTTCGGGCTCGGGTAAAAGCACATTTTTAAGATGTCTTAATTTACTCGAAACACCTACATCGGGAGAGATTATTGTTGACGGGGAAAAAGTACTCGACAAAAAGTGCAATGTAAACCTTGTCCGCAGAAAGATGGGAATGGTGTTCCAACAGTTCAACCTTTTTCCGCACCTTACAGTTTTGGATAATGTAACTTTGGCGCCCTTAAAATTTAAAATGGGCACAAAAGAAGAAATTACAGAACGTGCACTTCAGCTTCTTGACAGAGTAGGAGTAAAAGAAAAAGCGGATAGCTATCCTATACAGCTTTCGGGTGGACAGCAACAGCGTGTTGCAATAGCAAGAGCACTTGCATTAAATCCCGATATAATGCTTTTTGATGAACCTACATCAGCACTTGACCCCGAAATGGTAGGCGAGGTTTTAGATGTTATGAAGCAGCTTGCCACAGAGGGTATGACCATGGCAGTTGTAACTCACGAAATGGGATTTGCAAGAGAAGTTGCTGACAGAGTACTCTTTATGGACGAAGGTATTGTTATGGAAGAAGGAACCCCCGAACAGATATTCCAGAATCCGCAAAATCCACGTACACAATCGTTCTTAAGTAAAGTTCTTTAATAAATGATAAAAGGCAGTGTAATTTTTTACACTGCCTTTGTTGTTGGAACAGGAAAAATGTTCAGAATGGATAATCTGAACTTATTTACATTCCTTTACAAAAAATGTCGGAGTACCCTTTGAAGGGTACTCCGGCTTATTTTGCGTATTTAAAGATTTTAATATTAAATCTTAATATGGAGAAAACCGAAAAATAATATGTTAATTATTTGAATTTACGCTTTCTTGCAGCTTCGGATTTCTTTTTGCGCTTTACGCTGGGCTTTTCATAATGTTCTCTTTTTCTTATTTCGGATAAAACACCGGACTTCGCACACTGACGCTTGAAACGTTTAAGAGCGCTGTCTAATGATTCATTATCTTTAACCCTAATTTCTGACATTACATTCCCTCCCTCCGAGTGTCAACTGCTGACTTAAAATCGTCAATTGACAG
>JAZNQL010000029.1:0-4334 GCA_045590155.1 Clostridia bacterium
ATACCCTTGGTTTCTCTTGTAATACAGATTGAGCCACCGCCGATTCCTACTTTTATAAAGTCAGCACCGCAATCTGCAAGGAAACGGAAGCCTTCTGCATCAACAACGTTACCTGCACCTACAAACACCTTGTCGCCATAAGTTTTGCGTATCCAATCTATTGTAAGCTTCTGCCACTCGGAAAATCCTTCGGAAGAGTCGATACAAAGCACATCCACTCCTGCTTCTACAAGTGCGGGTACACGCTCTGCATAGTCGCGGGTGTTTATGCCTGCACCTACTACATAGCGCTTGTCAGAGTCAAGAAGCTCATTGGGGTTCTGCTTATGCATATCATAGTCTTTACGGAACACAAAATAGCAAAGCTTTCCTTCGTCGTTTACGATAGGAAGTGAGTTTAATTTGTTATCCCAGATAATATCGTTTGCTTCTTTTAAGGTTGTTCCTTCCTTTGCCCAAACAAGCTTGTCAAAAGGAGTCATAACCTCTGAAACCTTTGTATCAAGCGACATACGGCTTATTCTGTAATCTCTGCCTGTTACGATACCTAAAAGCTTTCCGTCGGCAGTTCCGTCTTCTGTAACAGCAACAGTGGAATGACCTGTTTGTTCTTTAAGTTCCACAACTTTAGCAAGGGTATCGTCGGGGGATACATTTGAATCGCTTTTTACAAAGCCTGCTTTATAATTTTTTGCTCTTCTTACCATTTCGGCTTCGTCTTCTATTGACTGTGAGCCGTAGATAAATGAAACTCCGCCTTCGGTTGCAAGTGCAACTGCAAGTCTATCTCCCGATACCGACTGCATAATAGCCGATACCATAGGAATGTTCATTGTGATTTTTGATTCTTCGCCCTTTTTATGTTTTACAAGGGGTGTTTTCAATGATACATTTGCGGGGATACATTCTGCCGAGGAGTATCCCGGTATAAGTAAATATTCATTAAAGGTATGTGAGGGTTCGTTAATAAATTTAGCCATTTTAAAGCTCCTTTCTCTTAATTAGCTTTTGTTTCGCAATATATACATCTGTAAACCTTATTTTCTCTGTCAGTAAGTTTGAAGGAATGGTCAAGCTCCTGTTCAACCGAGGTTATACATCTTGGGTTTTTGCATTTTATTACGTTTGTAATTGTTTCGGGCATATCTATACTGAGTTTTTTTACAAGCTGACCGTTTTCGATAACATTAACTGTTGCCAGCGGGTCAACATATCCTATAACCTCAAGATTTATATCTATACCTGCATCAATTTTTATAATGTCCTTTTTACCCATCTTTTTGCTGGGTGCATTTTTTATAATTGCAACAGAAACGTCAAGAGCTGAAAGCCCGAGCAATTCATAAAGTTTCATTGCATTCCCTGCGGATATATGGTCTATTACAAGTCCGTTTTTTATGGAATCTATTTTCATTCTGACGCCTCCTTCAAAAGTTTTAATATAAGTGCCATTCTCATATATTTGCCGTTTAGAACCTGTTTGAAATAGCATGCTCGGGGATCATTGTCGATTGCTATGCTTATTTCATTTACTCTTGGCAAGGGATGCATTATTGAAAGGTCTTTTTTTGCATTGTCAAGTTTTTGAGGGGTAAGAATATAACTGTCCTTAAGTCTTAAATAATCTTCTTCGTTAAAAAAGCGTTCTCCCTGTACTCTTGTCATATAAAGAATGTCAAGTTCGGGCATTACTTCTTCAAGATTTTTTGTCTGCAAATAGGGAATATTTTTCTTTTCAAGAACTTCCTTTTTTATATAACTTGGAAGTTTTAATTCTTCAGGAGAAATGAGCACTATTTTTATGTTCTTATATCTCGAAAGTGCATTTATAAGGGAATGTACTGTTCTGCCAAATTTTAAGTCTCCGCAAAAGCCTATTGTAAGATTATCAAATCTTCCTTTTTCTCTGTGTATTGTCAAGAGGTCCGCAAGAGTCTGCGTTGGGTGGCAATGACCGCCGTCGCCCGCATTTATAACGGGGATGGATGCAGCCTTTGCTGCAACAAGTGCCGCGCCTTCCTTTGGATGACGCATTGCTATAATATCGGCATAACAGCTTATGACCTTTGCTGTATCCGAAACGCTTTCTCCTTTTGCAGAAGATGAGCTTGATGCCTCCGAAAAGCCTATTACATTTCCTCCAAGCTCGTACATTGCAGCTTCAAAGCTGAGTCTTGTTCTTGTAGAAGGCTCGAAAAAGAGCGTGGCAAGCTTTTTGCCTTTGCATTTCTCGCTGTATTTTTCGGGGTTTTCTATAATGTCTTCCGCTGTAACTATTAAATCTTCTATTTCCTGTGTAGAAAAATCGAGTATATCAATAAGGCTCCTCATCTTTTTCCTCCTATGTTATTTTTGTTTATTTTATCCAAGATTCGTCCGAAGGATTGTTTCTGAATGCTATAAGTCTTTCTATATCATCGGTTTTTATATATCCTTCCTCTGCTGCAACAGATGCTATAACATCAAAGTTTGTAAGGGAAACATTTTTAACCTTTGCATTTTCAAGTCTTTCAATACCTTTTTTCATTCCGTATGTAAATATGCTTACAACGCCTAAAACTTCTGCTCCTGCTTCTCTTAAAACATTTACAACTTCTATTACACTGCCGCCAGTTGAAATTAAATCTTCAACTACTACAACCTTCTGTCCAGCTTCAAGTTTTCCTTCTATCTGGTTTTGTCTGCCGTGGTCTTTTGCGCCCGAACGTACATATCCCATAGGCATATCAAGAATATGTCCTACAATTGCGGCATGGGCAATTCCTGCCGTTGATGTTCCCATTAATACTTCTGCTTCAGGGTAATGCTTCTTTACAAGCTGGGCAAGTCCGTTTTCAATATCTGTACGAACTTTTGGAGCTGTAAGAGTAAGTCTGTTATCGCAATAAACAGGGCTTTTTATTCCGCTTGCCCAGGTAAAGGGCTCTTCGGGTCTGAAAAATACTGCTTTTATAGAAAGTAAATCTTTTGCTATAAGCTTTTCCATATATAAATCCTCCTAAAAGTTTAATCAACAAATTCTTTTAAACATCTTTCATAAGCCGCAACAGGGTCCTCTGCCGCTGTTATGGGACGTCCTACAACTATATAATCAGAGCCTGCTTTTTTTGCATCCGAAGGGGTCATAACTCGTTTTTGGTCGCCTATATCTCCGTCTGCAAAGCGTACTCCGGGTGTTATTGTTAAAAATTCGTTACCGCATCTTTTATGTACTGCTTCTGCTTCTAATGGAGAGCACACAACGCCGTCAAGTCCTGCTTTTTTAGCGTTTTCTGCGTAGTGCATTACAACTTCATCAATTTTTTCGTTTATAAGCAAATCACGCTGCATACTTTCCTGGTCGGTTGATGTAAGCTGGGTTACTGCTATTAAAAGCGGTCTTGTCCCGTCTTCTCTTGTAAGTCCTTCAATTGCGGCTTCCATCATACGAATAGTTCCGCCTGCGTGAAGGTTACATATATCTACATCAAGGCCTGAAAGGACTGCCATTGCTTTTTTTACTGTGTTTGGAATATCGTGAAGCTTTAAGTCTAAGAATATTTTATGCCCGAGTTTTTTAATATCTCGTACAATCTGGGGACCTTCAGCATAAAAAAGCTCCATACCTATCTTTACAAAAGGCTTTTTATCTGAAAATTTATTTAAAAATTCAAAAACCTGTTCTTTTGACGCAAAGTCACACGCTACAATTACATCTTTTCCCATTATAACGCTCCTCCTATTATATCTGTCAAGTTATTTATATTATATTTTTCCATAACTTTTGGTAAGTCGTTTATTATATCTCTGCAAGCATAAGGATTTACAAGGTTTGCAGCACCAACTTCAACTGCAGTTGCTCCTGCAAGCATCATTTCTATTACATCCTCTGCCGAGTTAACACCACCCATACCTATAACAGGCACTTTTACCGAAGATGCTACCTGGTACACCATTCTTAAGGCTACCGGGAATATTGCACTGCCTGAAAATCCACCCATTTTATTTTTTATAACCGGTTTTTTGGTTTTTAAGTCAATACGCATACCAAAAAGGGTATTTATAAGGCTTATTCCGTCCGCTCCTTCTGCTTCACAAGCCTTTGCTATTTCTACAATATCGGTAACATTTGGCGAAAGCTTCATAAAAACGGGCTTTGTTGTTACCTTTTTTACTGCTCGTGTAACCTCTGCCGCCGCTTTTGCCGATGTACCAAAGCCCATACCTCCGCCGTGAACGTTGGGGCAGCTTATATTTACTTCAAACCAGCCTACCTGCTCGCAAGAGTCAAGCTTTTGGCAGGTATATGCATATTCTTCAAGCGAAAATCCGCTTACATTTGCCATAACTTTTTT
>JAZNQL010000030.1:0-28687 GCA_045590155.1 Clostridia bacterium
ATTTAAAGGGTATCGAAAAGGATATTCAGGACCTTACAGATAGCTATATAAAGAAAATAGACGAAATAGCAAAAAACAAAGAAAAAGAGATTCTTGAAATATGATAACTTCAAATGTTGATATATCAGGCATAGATATGCAAAATTTGCCGCGTCACATAGGTGTAATTATGGACGGTAACGGCAGATGGGCAAAAAAAAGAGGACTTCCGCGTACAGCAGGTCACGTGGCAGGTGCTGAGTCGTTTAAAAAAACAGCTACATTTTGCGGTGAGATAGGGATTCCCTGTCTTACCGTATATGCTTTTTCGACTGAAAACTGGTCAAGACCTAAAAAAGAAGTTGATACTCTTATGAGTCTTTTTAACGATTACATAGACAATTATTATGCAGAGTTTGCAGACAAAAATATGCAGATTCGCATAATAGGAGAGCGTGACCGTTTAAGTAAAAAACTTTTAAAGCGTATAGAAAAGCTTGAAAAAGACACAGAGCAAAACACAGGACTTAAACTGAATATTGCTTTAAATTATGGTGGAAGACAAGAGATGGTATCTGTTGCCCAAAAGCTTGTAAGATTAGCTTTAGAGGGGAAAATTTCGCCCGAAGATATAACGGTAGATACTATATCCAATAATCTTTACACTAAAAATCAGCCCGATGCTGACCTTGTTATAAGAACAAGCTGCGAGTACAGAACAAGTAACTTCCTTCTGTGGCAGGCGGCGTATGCAGAATATGTTTTTACAGATGTTTTGTGGCCTGATTTTTCGGAAAAAGATATAGTATCGGCAATAGAGCAATATCAGAAAAGAAACAGAAGATTCGGAGGAGTCTGAAAATGAAAGTGCGTATTATATCCGGGTTAATAGGTGGACTGATTTTTATAGCGGTTCTTTTAGCAGGCGGGTGTGTTTTGGAAACTGCAATGTGCCTTGTGGCATTTATGTCAGCGTATGAAATGTTTTCTGCAATGGGGCTTCGAGGAAAAAGTATTTTTTCTTTAGGTATGCTTTCTCCTTTAAGTTTAGTTCTCTTTTGCCTTTTTGGTACAAAATACATAGCACTGTTTAGCATAATTTATCTGTTTGCAGCACTTACAATAATGGTCTTTTGCCATAGCAGCGTTTTATTCTCTGATGTGGCAAAACTTATTTGCGGAACTATTATAATAAATTTCTGCCTTTCATTTATCATTCTTCTTTCAAGAATGGAAAACGGTAACGTACTGGTTTTTGCACCCATTGCATGTGCTTGTGCAAGTGATACATTTGCATACTTTATAGGCTCTTTTTTAGGAAAGCATAAGCTTATTCCCAAAATAAGCCCTAAAAAGACGGTAGAGGGTGCCGCAGGAGGACTTTTAGGCGGTATGCTTGCAATGATTGTTATAGGCGAAATATTAAAGCAAAACCTTATTTTGTTTGCCATAGCAGGTCTTATATGCGCTGCAATTTCACAGATAGGAGATTTAATAGCTTCTGCAATTAAAAGAGAATGCGGAATAAAGGATTACGGCAATTTAATTCCGGGACATGGCGGAATTATGGACAGATTTGACAGTATTCTTTTTGCATCTCCTGCAATATACTTTTTTATTACCGGAGTTATATTATGAAAATAATTACAGTTTTAGGCTCAACAGGCTCAATAGGAACACAAACTCTTGATATTGCAAAAAATGATAATAATATAAAAGTGCGTGCCATTGCAGCTTGTAAAAATATTAAGCTTTTAGAAGAACAGATAAGAAAATTTTCGCCTGAATATGCTGCGGTATATGATGAAAATGCAGCAAAAGAATTAAAGATAAAGGTTTCTGATACACAAACAAAAGTGCTTTCAGGGATGGAAGGCTTGTGTGAAGTATCGGCATTAAAAGCGGATACAGTTGTAACCGCAGTTTCGGGAAGTATCGGTTTAAAACCTACGCTCGAGGCTATAAAAAACGGGAATAATATTGGTCTTGCAAACAAAGAAACAATGGTTTGTGCAGGCGATTTGGTAAATCGCACTGCAAAAGAATATAATGTTAAAATTTTACCTGTTGACAGTGAACACAGTGCAATTTTTCAGTGCATAAATTCACAACACAAATTTGTAAAAAAGATAATTTTAACAGCATCAGGGGGACCTTTTTTCGGAAAGAAAAAAGAAGAACTTTCGCACGTTACAGTAAAAGAAGCACTTTGTCATCCTAACTGGAGTATAAGCGCAAAAATAACAATAGACAGTGCAACTTTGATAAACAAAGGACTTGAAGTAATCGAGGCAGTAAAGCTTTTTGGGGTTTCGGCTTCAGATATAGAAGTTTGTGTTCACAGACAAAGCATAGTTCATTCTATGGTCGAGTTCTGTGATAATTCGGTAATAGCACAGCTTGGAGTGCCTGATATGCGTCTTCCCATAGCTTATGCAATAAACTATCCTGAAAGAAAAGAAAATATTTCGGGCAGACTTGATATTACATCTTGTCCACCTCTTACATTTGAAAAACCTGACCTTCACACCTTTGAGGGTCTTGCCCTAGGCATAAAAGCGGCAAGAGAAGGCGGAACGATGACCGCTGTTTACAGTGCCGCAAACGAGATGGCCGTAGATATGTTTTTAAAAGGAGAGTGTTCGTTTACGGATATAGCTTCTTTGGTAAAATCGGCAATGAATGCACATAAAAATATCATAAATCCGGATTTGGAGAGTATACTAAATGCAGATAAATGGGCAAGAGAGTATACCGGAGGGAATAAATGATAATTGTTTTAGGTATTTTAATGTTCGGCTTTTTGGTTTTTATACACGAGTTTGGACATTTTATTACAGCAAAAAAGTTTGGAATAAAGGTAAACGAATTTTCAATAGGAATGGGGCCTTCGATATTCAAAACCCAAAAAGGCGAAACAAAGTATTCTTTGCGCCTTTTGCCAATAGGCGGATTTGTAGGACTTGAAGGAGAAGATGGAGATTCGGAAGACCCAAGGGCTTTTTCTAAAAAATCACCACTGAAAAGAATAATTGTTCTTTCGGCAGGTGTTATAGCAAATATACTTACAGGCTTTTTGCTTTATATAATCCTTTATATGAATGTTCCAGCAATTTCGGTTCCGGTGGTTGAAAGTGTTTTACCTGAAACACCGGCTTACGAATCGGGGATACAGGCAGGGGATAGAATTTATAAAATAAACGGCAGTAAAGTAAATTTGCAATCGGATGTAACATTTGCACTTTATAATAATGCAGATACCCCGGTAGAAGTTATTATAGACCGTGAGGGAGAAAAGAAAAACTTTTTAATTACTCCCGAATATAACGAGGAAAGCGGAAGATATATTTTAGGCTATATGGTTAAAAATGAAGAAATGACTTTTCCGCTTGCATTAAAAACTGCGTATTATGACACTTTATTTTCGGTTAAAGTTGTTTACTTTTCACTTGCAGAGCTTATACGGGGCAATGTGGGAATAAACGAAATGTCAGGCCCGGTAGGAATAATAAACGAAATGGGTTCAATGGCAAAAACAGAAGCTCCTGTTTTAAGCCTTATAAGCTTCATAGCTTTGCTTGCGGTAAATTTAGGGGTTATGAATTTGCTTCCCCTGCCGGCACTTGACGGAGGAAGAATAATATTTATTATTATAGAGCTTATAAGAGGTAAGCGTGTAAAACCCGAGCATGAGGGTATGGTACACTTTATAGGAATAATACTTCTTTTTGCACTTATGATTGTAGTAACATTTTCAGATATACTAAAGCTTGGAGGTTAATTAGATTGAGCAGAAAAAACGCAAGAGAAGATGCTTTCAGACTGATTTTTTCACAAATATCAAACCCGCGCAGTGCGGAAACTCTTTTTGAAGAATACACCGAAAACAAGGATTTGTTTACTAACAGACAAACAGTTAATGACAATGACTATGTTTTAAAAATGCTTTCGGGAGTATCTGTATCTTTTGATGCAATAAACGAAAAGATTGAGCAGAATCTTACCGGTTGGGATATTGACAGAATTTCAAATGTAAGCATGGCAATATTAAAACTCTCACTTTTTGAAATTTTATATTGTGATGATATTCCGGTAGGGGTATCCATAAACGAGGCGGTTGAGCTTGCAAAAAAATATGGTGGAGAAGAAGAAAGCTCTTTTGTAAACGGCATTTTAGGGAAAATAAGTAAGGAATAATTTATGAAAAGGATAGCAACCGTAAGTCAGGCAAACAGTTATATAAAGGCTTTAATGGATTCTGATGAAATATTGCGTGATATTTGGGTGCAGGGCGAAATATCAAACTTTAAGCTTCATTCTTCGGGACACATGTATTTAAGCTTAAAGGATGAAAATTCTAATCTGCGTGCGGTAATGTTTCGCACGGCAAACGAAAAGTTGATTTTTTCTCCCGAAAACGGAATGAAAGTGCTTGCACATGGAAGAATCTCGGCATACGAAAGAGACGGGCAGTATCAGCTTTACATTGATTCTATGCAACCAGACGGGGAAGGTGCTTTGTATATAGCCTTCGAACAGTTAAAGGCAAAGCTTTTGGCAGAAGGACTTTTTGATGATTCCCGCAAGAAAGAATTACCTAAATTCCCCACAAAAGTTGGAGTAATAACAAGCAAAACAGGTGCTGCGGTTCAGGACATTCTTAATATTTTAAAAAGACGTTACCCTTATGCTGAGGTTTTACTTTATCCCGTGCTTGTGCAGGGAGAAGGGGCAGCACAAAGCATTATAAAAGCATTAAAATATTTTAATGAAAAAAGTCTTGCCGATGTTTTGATAGTAGGCAGAGGTGGAGGCTCGGCAGAAGATTTATGGGCATTTAATGACGAAGGACTTGCACGTGCGGTAGCAGCGTCAGAAATACCTGTAATAAGTGCGGTGGGGCACGAAACAGACTTTACAATATGCGATTTTGTTTCTGACCTTCGGGCACCAACGCCTTCGGCAGCGGCAGAACTTGCAGTTCCGTCAAAAGACGAGATATCGGATTATCTTAATGCAGCACAGATAAGAATGGAAAATAAAATGAAAACACTCCTGCTTCCCTGGCAGGAAAAGCTTAAAAGACTTGAAACAGCCAGAGGATTAACTTTATTTCCTCAAAAGCTTGCAGATTTGCAGATGCAACTCGATTCTTCTTTGGACACAATTTTTAAAAGCGTTACAAAAACGATTATGCTTTCGGGAGAAAGAATTGCAAAAGAATCTGCATCCCTTGATGCGTTAAGTCCTTTAAAAGTGCTTGAAAGAGGATATTCAATAGCCGAGGACAGTAGTGGCAACAGAATAAAAAGCGTAAAAGACGTACAAAAAGACAGTGAAATAAGTGTTATTCTTAAAGATGGAAAGCTTGGCTGTATAGTTAAGGAGATATAAAATGAGTCAGGATAAATTTGAAACTTCGATAAAAAAGCTTGAAGAAACAGTTAAAAGACTTGAAAGCGGAGAACTTGGTTTAGATGAATCAATGGCATGCTTTGAAGAAGGAGTTGCCCTTGTGCGTGAGTGCCGCAATCTTTTAAATAATGCAGAACAAAAGGTTAAAAATCTTTTGGAGGAAAATAATGATTAACAAAATAAATGAATATATAGAAAGTATTACGGCGTTTAAAGATAATACAACTTTATGGGATGCAATGCGTTACAGTCTTTATGCAGGCGGAAAACGTGTTCGTCCGCAGATAGTTTTAATGGTTTGCCGTGCTTTTGGTCAAAACGAGGATAATGCTCTTGCATACGCTGCGGCACTTGAAATGATACATACATATTCACTTATACATGACGATTTGCCGTCGATGGATAATGACGATTTAAGAAGGGGAAAACCCACATGCCATAAAAAATTTGACGAGGCAACCGCAATTTTGGCAGGTGACGGACTTTTAACTTTAGCATTTGAAATAGCATCAACAGCACCTCTTTCCGAAAAGCAAAACCTGCAGGCTGTAAAAGTCCTTTCGCATACAGCAGGTCCTTACGGTATGGTTTTAGGCCAGGCAAAGGATATGCAGATGGATTCTGTTACACCTGAAAAACTTCTTGATATGTATGCACGCAAAACAGGCGATCTTTTATGTGCAGCGGCAGCACTTGGTTGTATAGCGGCAGGCAAAGACGAAAATACACTTGAAGAGTATGCAAAAGCTGTGGGCAAAGCCTTTCAGATAAGAGATGACATTCTTGATATTACAGGCAACGAAGAAACTCTAGGGAAACCCATAAACAGTGACGAAAAGAACGATAAAAAAACCTATGCCTCGCTGGTTGGGATAGAGAAGGCAACAGAGGAAGTTTCGGCGTTGACCGAAAAAGCAGTAAAATCGATTGAATTTTTAGGAGAGTGCGGTGCAGAGCTTGCCGAATTTGCAAGAAAGCTTGTACTGCGTCAAAATTAGGAGGTAGCAATGCTTGTTTGTGCAGTAAACGGAAGTCCGCATAACGAAGGAAATACAGCTTTTCTGCTGAAAAATATACTTGATAAGGTAGAAGAAAAAGGTGCAAAAACCGAGCTTATAAACATAGGAAGTATAATGTCAAAGCTTAAAAATCCTTTTTGCATTGTTTGCTCGTCCCCCTGTAATACATCCTGCTTTCGCGATACAGAATTATGGGACGCTTTTCAGTTACTTATAAAGGCTGATTTTATTATATTCGGCTCGCCCGTATACTTTGGAACAATGTCTGCGCAGCTAAAAGCTTTTTTTGATAAAACAAGATATTTCAGAGGGCAGAAAGCCTTTGAAGGAAAGTTTGGAACTGCAATTGCGGTAGGTGCATCAAAATACGGCGGTCAGGGCAGTACTGTCAGAGCTATACAGGATTCAATGCTTGTTGAAGGTATGAACGTAGTCGGAAACTTTTCAGAGAATTTTGCAGGACACCAGGGTCTTTGTGCACACGCCCCCGCAAAGGAAGATGAAAACGCAATAAACTACTGCGCTGTTGTGGCAGACAGAATTATGGAGATTTGTAAATGAACATAAGAGAGATTACCGAAAATATTGAACGGCAAACCCTTTCTAAGTACGCTTGCCTTTCTGCTGAAAGTAAGGGAAGAAAAAAGCCCACGGAAAAATGCAGTATGCGTACCGAATATCAAAGGGACAGAGATAAAATAATTCATTCAAAATATTTCAGACGATTAAAACATAAAACACAGGTCTTTATAGCACCTGAAGGAGATTATTACAGAACCCGTCTGACACATACTCTTGAAGTATCGCAGATTGCACGCAGTATAGTGCGTGCACTGCGTCTTAACGAGGATTTGGTTGAAGCGATGGCTCTTGGACATGACCTTGGACATACCCCTTTTGGACATATAGGCGAAAAAACATTGAACGAATTATCGCCTTACGGATTTAAGCATTACGAGCAGAGTCTTCGTATAGTTGATTTGCTTGATAACGGTACAGGACTTAATTTAACATGGGAAGTGCGTGACGGTATTGTAAACCATACGGGCAGTAATCAGGCTTCAACACTTGAAGGTAAAATACTTAAATTTGCAGACAGAATAGCATATATAAATCACGATATTGACGATGCGATAAGAGGCGGAGTAATAAGTCAAAATGATTTGCCGAAGCATTGCATAGAAATTTTGGGAGACACGCACGCAAAGCGTATTGATACAATGATAACCGATATTGTGGAATCAAGTATG
Source organism: Clostridia bacterium (assembly GCA_045590155.1). GTDB lineage: Bacteria > Bacillota > Clostridia > UMGS1883 > UMGS1540 > JAZNQL01. Next base: position 7,664 of record JAZNQL010000030.1, read on the forward strand.
GACAAGCCCGAGATTTTAATGACAGAAGAAAAAGCAGAGGCTATGAACGAATTGCGTTCCTTCCTTTTTGAAAATGTGTATATAGGTCCAAAACTTACAGAAGATGCCAAGGCTCGTGACGTTGTGGAGCATATATACGGATATTTTATGGAACATCCTGAAGAAATCCCGTCACTTAAACCAGTATGTGAAAACTTTGAACTCGAAAGACAGGTAATGGACTATATTGTCGGAATGAGTGACAGATATGCACTTTTTGTATACAAAAATCTGTTTATGCCAAAATGTTGGGACAGATACTGAATATTTTGCTTTTATGTGGGAAAGAATGACAAAAGCTTAATTTTAAGCCCTTTTTAAGAAGGATTTAAAAAACTGTTGTCGAAATAAACTTTGTGAGGTTAGAAAGAAAAGAAATGGCTGAACGTATACCTGAACATCTTATACAGGAAATATTGGCGGCAAATGATATTACCGATATTGTAGGTAAATATGTCTCTTTAAAAAGAGCGGGGTCGTCGCTGGTTGGTTTGTGCCCTTTTCACAAAGAAAAAACACCTTCTTTCCACGTTTCGCCAGACAGGCAGGTATACCATTGCTTTGGATGCGGAGCGGGCGGAGGAGTAGTGGATTTTGTAAAAAATATAGAAAACCTCGATTTTGTTGAATCTATTAAATTTCTGGCTGAAAGAGCCAATATAAAAATACAAACCCAGGATTTTTCAGATAAAGACAGCAAACTTTACGAAAAGAAAAAGGCAATACTTGAGGCAAACCTCGAAACTGCACGGTATTTCAGAAGTATGCTTTTTGCAAAGGAAGGCGCAAAAGCAATGGAATATGCAAAAAAAAGAGGCTTGTCTGATAATACAATAAAAATATACGGACTTGGCTTTGCACCCGAAACTTGGGACAGTCTTGTAAAGCATTTACTGTCAAAAGGATTTAAAAAGGACTTATTGCTTGAAGCAGGGCTTATAGCTATGAGTGAAAAAGGCAGAGCCTATGACAGATTTAGAAACAGACTTATGTTTCCTATAATTGATGTAAGAGGAAATATAATAGGCTTTGGCGGAAGAGCACTTGGCGAAGATAAGGCAAAATATTTAAACTCGGCAGAAACGCCTGTGTTCAATAAACGCAAAAATCTTTTTTCGCTAAACCTTGCAAAGAATTCAGGTACAGGGGAACTTATTCTGGTAGAAGGATATATGGATGTAATATCCTTATATCAAAGCGGAATAAAAAATGCTGTGGCATCGCTTGGAACAGCACTTACAGCAGAACAGGCAAGGCTTATCTCAAGATTTGCAGGGACTGTGACAATTTGTTACGATACCGATGAAGCAGGTGTGAACGCAACCGAGCGTGCTATTGAAATTTTTGACGGTCTTGATATAAAAATACACATACTTGAACTTCCTGAAGGAAAAGACCCCGATGAATATATAAAGAAAAACAGCGCACAGCTGTTTATTGACCAGATAAAAAAATCAAAAACAGTGAGCGAATACAGAATAGAAAAACTCAAAAAGAAGTATGATATAAAAAATGACACCCAAAAGATAGAATATCTGGGAGAATGCGTAAACATACTTTTAGGCGTAAAAGGAAGTATAGAACGCGATTTTCTTGTGAATAAGCTTGCAAACGAAACGGGTATAGGAGCGCAGGCAATAGAAGCGGAAATAAATAAAAAATCCCGAAGAAAAGAAAGAAAATCCGAACGCGACAATATGAAGCAGGCTGTGATGCCTAAAAGACAAAACGGACAGCAATATTCGCAAAGCGAAAAAAGGCTTATATCACTTTGCACGGCAGACAGAAAGCTTTTATTAAAGTTTAATATTACAGAAGAGCTGTTTAAAGCACCTGTTCATAAACAAGTTATTTCAAAATTACTTGAAAATAAAGATGCGTCACTTATTGTGACTGAATTTGCCGATGAAGAAGCTTCATATGCAGCTTCAGCAATGGCGATGCCGTTAAATTACGAGGATAACGAAAAAGCGGCAGCAGAACTTATAAATACTATAAAAAAAGAGCAGCACGATGCAGATGTAAAAAAAGCTATAAGCGAAGGCAATATAGAAGCCTTGAACGCTTTGCTGCTTAAGAAACAAAGAGAGGAGGCCTCACAATGACTGATAAAGTAAATAAAAAAGCCATTGTAAAGGAACTTATCGAAAAAGGTAAAAAGAAAGGTGTATTGACATATAAAGAAATTTTAGATGCACTGGACGAACTTGAACTTGACCCCGAGCAGATAGAAAAGGTGTACGAATCTATCGAGGCAATGGATATTGAGGTTATCGGCAATATTGAAGAAGACTTAAAAGAAATTGCCGAAAACGAAGAGGAAGAAATCGACCTTACCTTGCCCGAGGGTGTTAACGTTGATGACCATGTAAGAATGTACCTTAAAGAAATCGGTAAGGTAGACCTTTTGTCTCCCGAGGAAGAAATTGATCTTGCAAGCAGAATGGCAGAAGGCGATGTAGGAGCTAAAAAAAGACTTACCGAGGCAAACCTCCGTTTGGTTGTAAGTATTGCAAAGCATTACGTTGGACGAGGCATGCTCTTTTTGGACCTTATTCAGGAAGGTAATTTAGGTCTTATAAAGGCTGTTGAAAAGTTTGACTATTCAAAAGGTTATAAGTTCAGTACCTATGCTACATGGTGGATAAGACAGGCCATTACAAGAGCCATTGCAGATCAGGCAAGAACAATCCGAATACCAGTTCATATGGTTGAAACAATAAATAAACTTATACGTGTTTCGCGTCAGCTTTTGCAGGAACTTGGAAGAGATCCAAACCCTGAAGAAATAGCAAAAGAAATGAATATGCCTATCGAAAAGGTACGCGAAATAATGAAAATAGCACAGGAACCTGTTTCGCTTGAAACACCTATAGGCGAAGAAGAAGACAGTCATCTTGGCGATTTTATTCCCGATGACGATGCTCCTGCACCAAGTGAGGTGGCATCATTTACGATGCTTAAAGAACAGCTTATGGATGTACTTGATACATTAACTTCAAGAGAAGAAAAGGTTTTAAGACTGCGTTTTGGTCTTGATGACGGAAGACCCCGTACACTTGAAGAAGTTGGTAAGGTATTTAACGTAACAAGAGAAAGAATCCGTCAGATAGAAGCAAAAGCATTAAGAAAGCTTCGTCATCCAAGCCGTAGTAAAAAGATAAAGGATTTTCTTGAATAATGAATTCCGAAAGATTAAAACTTATAGCCACAAAGGTAAAAAAAGGTGCAAGCGTTATTGACGTAGGCACGGATCATGCATATATCCCGATATATCTTATGAAAAAGGGAATAGCAAAAAAAGCTTTGGCAACCGATATAGGAAAAGGACCTCTTGACAGGGCAAAGCAAAATATAGCTCTGCACGGTGTTAATGTAGAAACTTTTCTTGCAAACGGACTTGAAGGTATAGATACAAGCGAATTTGACACTGTTATAATAGCGGGTATGGGCGGAATTTTAATTTCTGAAATTTTAGAAGCAACCCCTTGTGATAAAACTTTTATTCTGCAACCTATGACTATGACGGACAAGCTCCGCCGTTACCTTTCAAAAAATGGTTATGTAATTTTAGACGAAACCCTTGTTGTGGAAGACGGCAAACTTTACACAGTACTCGTTGCAGGAAAAGGGGAGAGCGAAGAATATTCCGAAATAGAATATTTTATAGGAAAAAAGCTTTATAATGACCCTCTTTTTCCAGAGCTTTGTGAAAGACTTTATGTTAAATTTAAAACAGCGGCGCAAGGTATAGAAAAATCAAAAAATCAAAAGCAGTTAAACTATTATAAAAAATTACTTTTAGATATTGAAGAAAGGAAGAATAAAAAATGGCAAAAGTAACAAAGGATACAATAATTGCAGATGTATTAAGAATGGACGAAGGAACAGCAAAGTATTTTCTTGAAATAGGAATGCATTGTCTCGGTTGCCCCTCGGCAACAGGCGAAAGCATTGAAGAAGCTTGCGCAGTTCACGGCGTTGACGCAGACGAGCTTATCGAAAAGCTTAACGATTTCTTAGGCGAATAATAAAGTCAAATAAATATAAAAATAACCGTTTGACCGTAAAAAGTGAAACGGTTATTTTTTGGCATTCGGATTGTGCATTGCGTTTAAAGGCTTGCTATGCCTGGAATAAAAATCCTTCCTGCCAATAGGAGCCTTAGAAAATCAAAAATTTTTTATCCTTAACTTGCTAAAATCATAGTAAGGGATGTAGAAAAATGTTGAAAATTAAAAATATGGAGGAGAAAAAAGAATGAGATTAATGAGTTTAATAGGAATGTTTATATTTGTGGCTATTATATTGGTATGTGTAGTAGTTTTTAAGAAATCAAATAAGAATCCCAACAACTCCAATATGCAATATAAAGAAAAAGAAAACAATGTATTCAGATATGTGATTAGTTTTTTAATTCCACTTGTAGGTTATATTTTGGGTGTGATTTTGCTATCAAAAGATAATGCCGATGATAAATCCGTAGGAAAAAATTGTATTATTTTAGGAATTGTTTCAGCTATTATAGGTGGCGTAATAACTGCTATTTTTGTTAGTTCGATGTTCTAATATTATTTTTGTTTCTAACTTAACACGAACTTATAAAGATTGTCGAAAAATATTGAAAAAAGGAGTAGTTAAAAAATGAATATTTTATCAATAGGAAATAGCTTTTCTCAGGATGCTCATAGATATCTGCATAGGATTTCAAAGGCTGATGGATGTACTCTTAACACATTCAATCTTTATATAGGAGGATGTCCTCTATCACTTCACTATAGAAATATGTTAAGTGAGGAAAGAGCATATATGCTTGAAATGAATGGAGAAAGCACAGGATTTAAGGTATCATTAAAAGATGCACTTTTAAATCGTGATTGGGATGTTGTAACGATTCAACAAGTTAGCTCAAAATCACCTTACTATGAAACTTATCAACCATATCTTAATAAAATAGTTGAGTATCTAAGACTATGTGTGCCCAAAGCAAAAATTGCAATTCATCAAACATGGGCATACGAACAAGACTCTCATCGTTTGAATATTGAGTTGGGATATAAAAATCACACAGATATGTTTGAAGATGTAAGAGCATCCTATGAAAAAGCAGCTAAAGACATCAAAGCTGATTTTATAATTCCATCCGGTGAGGTTTTTCAGAGACTTATAGAATCAGGGATTGAGAAAGTACATAGAGATACATTCCACGCAAGTTATGGACTTGGCAGATATGCTCTTGGATTGCTTTGGTATTCTATCCTTTCAGGTAATGATGTGAAGCAGAATACATTTTGTGATTTTGATGAAGAAATTTCAAAGACAGAAATTGAAAAAGCAAAAGAATGTGTTGCAGAAATTTGTGGTATTTAAAACATACAGATTTTTGTTCTAACTTGACACGAACCTGATGCTAATAAGTTTGGCATCCAGATTATACAGTCTTTATATACTGACATTTATTGAATGAAAAGAGGATTTTATGAAATCTATAACTCTTATTGCCTGTAATGCAAAATATTGTCATACATCTTTGGCGGTTCGCTCTATTCGTGCTGCATGCGAGGAAAGGGGCATTTGTGCCACTATACTCGAGCACTCGGTGAACGAGCCGTTTCGACAAATTATGCAATCGATTCTTTCGTGTAAGAGCGATATATATGCCTTTTCCTGCTATTTGTGGAATATAGAGCTTATCAAAAAAATATGTTTGGATTTAAAGGCGCTAAAGCCCGATTGTAAAATTTTGTTAGGAGGCCCCGAGGTTTCATTTGATCCTGAAAAGTATACTTTTGCCGATGCTGTGATATGTGGTGAGGGGGAAGTGGCAGTTTGTGAATATGTAAATGGAAAATGCGAAGAGAAAATAATTTACGGAGCACCTGAAAGTCTTGATAACCTTCCGTTTGCCTATTCCAAGGAGGATTTATGTGAAAACAGGCATCGCCTTTTATACTACGAAAGCTCAAGAGGTTGCCCGTATTCTTGCAGCTATTGCCTTTCATCGGTTGAAAAAGGGGTTCGGTTTAAAAGTGTGGAAAAAGTATGTTCAGAGCTTAAAATGTTTGATGATGCAGGGGTTGATTTAGTTAAATTTGTTGACCGTACATTTAATGCAGACAGAAGAAGGACTCTTGCAATATGGGAGTATGCGGCAGAGGAGTGTCACCATACTAAATTTCACTTTGAACTTGCGGGCGACTTGCTTTCTGAAGAAGAGCTTGAGTATTTAAAAACTGTACCTAAAGGAAAATTCCAGTTTGAGATAGGAATACAAAGTACATTCGAAGAAACTCTTGGTGCTGTTTGCAGACATACAGACACAGACGTACTTTTTGGAAAAATAAGACGTTTAGTGCAAATGGGAAATATACATGTGCATACTGATTTGATAGCAGGACTTCCTTATGAAAGCTATAATATATTTAAAAATTCTTTCAACGATACATATAATCTTATGACAGATTGTTTGCAACTTGGTTTTTTAAAGCTTTTAAAGGGTTCGAAAATTAGGAAAGAGGCAGAACAGTTTAAGTATCGCTTTTCTGTTTCGCCACCGTATACTGTTTATGAAAACGAGTTTATATCCAAAGAAGAGATTTTCAGGCTTGAAAAAATAGAAGAAACCGTGGATAGGTTTTATAACAGTCATGCATTTGAAAAAAGCATTGGGTATGCCGTATCAAAGTTTCCCACGCCATTTGATTTTTACGAAAAATTTTCCAAATGCTTTGACGGTGTAACTGCCGTTGCGCAAAAAAAACTTTATGGAATTTTATATGAATTTTATACAGAACACTTTGGAGAAGACGAGCTATTTAGAGAATACTTAAAATATGACTGGGTAAAGCAAACCAAAGGAACTATACCTCCTGCCTATTTGGGAAATATGGAAACATTGCAACCTATATTGTTCGAAATGCTGGAAACAGAAGGGTTTAAAGAAAAATATCTGCCCGAGTATATTGGGATTAAGAGCAAAGAAATTATAAAACATGTATTTATTCGTAAATTTAATATGCCCGAAGAAAAAGTTTATTTGTTTTGCGAAGACATAGTGACCGATATTACTAAAGAAATATATGATTTTTTAAAATAAGTATTGATACAATACAAATAAAGTATTATAATATAAAGTTGCGAAGAAAAATAATACATAGAGAGAAGGACAATTAAAAATGACTACATTATTATCAGTATCAGTAGCACTTTTGGCAGGGCTTTTGATGACAAGGGCATTTAAGCCTTTGAAGTTACCGTCGGTAACCGCCTATCTTATAGCGGGCGTTTTAATAGGCCCCTTTTGTGCAGGCAGATTAGGAATAAGCGGACTTGGCTTTGATACGGCCGAAAGTGTAGAAAAATTAAAGCTTGTATCAGAGGTTGCACTTGGATTCATTGCTTTTTCAATAGGTAATGAATTCCGTCTTGACGATTTGAAGAAAACAGGTAAACAGGCAACAATTATTGGTATTTTACAGGCATTGGTTGCAACAATCTTTGTCGATTTAGGCCTTTATGTATTGCACCTTTGTATGCCTGACAAAATCAGCGTACCCCAGCTTATTACATTGGGTGCTGTGGCAACAGCAACCGCTCCTGCTGCAACACTTATGGTTGTAAGGCAGTATAAAGCAAAAGGACCTTTAACAAAACTTTTGTTACCTATAGTTGCGCTTGACGATGCTGTTGGTCTTGTTGTTTTTGCAGTATCATTTGGTATTGCAAAAACCTTAAAGCTTGGCGGAGTTGACATTGCATCAATCATTATAAATCCGCTGACAGAAATTATATTTTCATTAGCACTTGGTGCTGTTATGGGGTGGCTTTTAACACAGCTTGAAAAATTGTTTAACTCGAATACAAACAGACTTAATCTTACTATAGCCTTTGTATTTTTAACAGTATCACTTTCTATGATGGATTTCCATATAGGTCCTGTGCATATTCACTTTTCATCACTTCTTGTATGTATGATGCTTGGCACAGTATTTTGCAATATATGTCCCTTGTCTCACGACTTGATGGAAAAATCCGACAAATGGACATCGCCCCTTTTTGCACTTTTCTTTGTAATAAGCGGTGCAGAATTAAAGCTTGATGTATTTGCAGACTGGGCTATTGTAGTAATTGGTGTTGTTTATATTCTTACGCGTTCACTCGGTAAATATTTCGGTTCATTCTCAAGTGCAAAGCTTGTAAAATGTGAACCCCAGATTTGCAAATATTTAGGTATTACCCTTCTGCCGCAGGCGGGAGTTGCACTTGGTATGAGTACAACTGCAATGCAGCTTGGAGCCGATGGAGAACTTATAAGAAATATCACACTTTTCGCTGTTTTGATATATGAACTTGTAGGTCCTCTTCTTACAAGACAGGCACTTATGGCAGCAGGTGAAATTCAGGCAATTCCTCATGAGGTTAAAAACCGCCGTCAGAATAAGCTTGATATGATAAAAAATAAAGAATAGGTTTAATTAAAAGAACTTAAAAAGGAAGTATCCGCAATGAAAAAACAAGGTAAATTTAATAACCTGAAATTTTTCAGTAAATATTACAAGCCATACATAGGTATAGTGATTTTAGACCTTTTGTGTGCCTGTCTTACAACGGTGTGCGAGCTTGTGTTACCAATGATTGTGAGACATATTACTCGTGCGGCAGAGACAGGAGCTACTTTGCTTGTAAGTTCTGTTTTAAAGATAGGAGCATTATATCTTTTTTTAAGAATTGTAGATACTTTGGCAAACTACTATATGGCAAATGCAGGGCATGTAATGGGCGCACGGATTGAAACTGATATGCGTCGCGATATGTTCAGCCATCTTATGAAATTGTCATTCGGATATTTTGACAATACAAAGGTTGGGCAGATAATGTCCAGGATATCAAACGACCTTTTTGATATTACTGAATTTGCACATCACTGTCCCGAGGAATTATTTATTTGCAGTATAAAGATTATAGGTTCTTTTATCATTCTTTGCGGAGTAAATATTCCTCTTACTCTTATTATGTTTGCCCTTTTGCCGCTTATGCTTTTTTCTGTTATTTTCTTCCGTAAGGGAATGAAAAATGCTTTTAAAAAACAACGCGAGCAAATTGGAGAATTAAATTCGCAGGTAGAGGATACACTTCTCGGAATACGAGTTGTAAAAAGCTTTGCGAACGAAGAAAAAGAGAAGGCTCGTTTTTCAGAGGGCAACCGACAGTTTTTTGAAAGAAAGAAAACGTCATATAAATATATGGCACGTTTTCAGGCATCAACCCGCTTTTTTGATGGGCTTATGTATGTTGCAATGATAACCATCGGTGCAATATTTATGATAAAAGGGCATATTGATGCATCAGACCTTGTAGCATACCTTTTATATATACAAACCCTTATTACGTCTATACGCAAGCTTGTAGAATTTACAGAGCAGTTCCAAAGAGGTATTACGGGTATTGAACGGTTCAGCGAAATAATGAACGAAGTTCCCGAAATTACCGATTTACCGTCGGCAACCGATATCGAAACTGTTTATGGGGATATTGAATTTAAGAACATAACCTTTTCATATTCAGATAATGACAAGAATGTATTGTCCCATATAAATATAGATGTTAAAAAAGGCGAGAATATAGCAATAGTAGGCCCATCCGGTAGCGGAAAAACAACTTTGTGTAATCTCTTGCCAAGGTTTTATGAGCTTACCGAAGGGGATATAACAGTTGACGGACATTCCATAAAGGATATAACTCTTAAGTCGCTCAGAGGCAATATAGGTGTTGTTCAGCAGGATGTATATCTTTTCAGCGGAAGCGTAAGAGACAATATAACATACGGTTGTTCTAGCTCCACAGAGGAACAAATAATAGAAGCCGCTAAAAGTGCAGGTGCACACGAGTTTATTATGTCTCTTCCAAACGGATATGACACCTATGTGGGAGAGAGAGGCGTAAAGCTTTCGGGTGGACAAAAACAAAGAATATCCATTGCAAGACTGTTTCTTAAAAATCCGCCTATTCTTATTTTGGATGAGGCTACCAGCGCTTTGGATAACGAAAGCGAGGTTGTAGTTCAAAAATCTCTTGAACGGCTGGCGAAAGGCAGAACAACCTTTACCATAGCTCACCGCCTTACAACTATACGCAATGCTACAAAGATAATAGTATTAACCGAAAACGGTATATCAGAAACAGGCACACATGCGGAACTTATGGAAAAAGGCGGAGAATATGCTAAACTTTATAGCCTATATACATCATTATAAGATTTTGTAGAGCAGAAAATGGAGGACAACTAATGAAAACTTTCAGTCCGAAGCTTTTTTCGGAACTTAAAAATTATAATATGAAGACTTTAACATCCGACGTGGTGGCAGGTATTATTGTGGCAATTATAGCGTTGCCGCTTTCAATAGCACTTGCTATTGCATCAGGTGTTGCTCCCGAAAAAGGACTTTATACCGCAATTGTTGCAGGATTTGTTATAGCCTTTCTGGGCGGAAGTAAAGTAAATATTTCAGGTCCTACCGCGGCTTTTGCTACAATTGTTGCTGGAATTGTAGCAACTTTTGGCACAGAAGGACTTGTTGTTGCTACAATTATGGCAGGTATAATCCTCATTTTAATGGGTTTATTCAAACTTGGTGCTTTAATAAAGTACATACCCCATACAATTACAACAGGATTTACATCGGGTATAGCTGTTACTATTTTAATAGGACAGATTAAAGATTTTATGGGGCTTACATTCCCGGAAGGCGCCCACGCAGTTGAAACAACAGAAAAACTTGCCTGTGTTGCAAAATCTATATTTACAACAAACTGGCAGGCAGTTTTGGTTGGAACCGTTGCACTTTTAATTTTGATTTTATGGCCAAAGGTTTCAAAAAAAATTCCGGGGTCTCTTATTGCAGTTATCATAGGAACAGTTATAGTGAAAGTGTTTGAAATGCAAGTTAATACAATAGGCGATTTGTATACAATATCAAAGTCACTTCCTGCTTTTTCTGTTCCTTATATAAATTTTGCAATTATAAAACAACTTGTGCCAAGTGCATTTACTATTGCAATACTTGCGGCTATTGAATCGCTTCTTTCTTGTGTCGTTTCGGATGGGATGATAGGAGATAAGCACAATTCAAACACAGAATTGATTGCACAGGGTGCAGGCAACATTTTTTCGGGTCTTTTTGGTGGCATTCCCGCAACGGGAGCTATTGCAAGAACTGCAGCAAATGTTAAAAATGGCGGAAAAACACCTGTGTCAGGGATTATTCACGCTATAGTACTGCTTCTCGTTTTAGTCGTTTTAATGCCGTATGCTGCATGGATTCCAATGCCCGTTATTGCGGCAGTTTTGTTCATGGTTGCTTATAATATGAGTGAATGGCGTCAGTTTGTTAAGATTTGTAAAACGGCACCCAAAAGCGATATAATAGTGCTTGTTTTGACCTTTATTTTAACAGTTGTGTTCGATTTGGTTGTAGCAATTGAAATCGGTCTTTTGCTTGCAGTTATTCTCTTTATGAAACGAATGACAGAGGTTACCCATGTAAGACCCTGGACAAAAGTTGACGAAGCAGAAGACAGCGTAAGGGAAAGATTAAAAGAAGTTCCCCGCAAAACACAGGTTTTTGAAATTGATGGTCCAATGTTTTTTGCGACAAGTGATGTTGTGACTTCAATTCCCGTTAAATCTGGTTCAAAAGTAATTATATTAAGAATGAGAAACGTTCCCACAATTGATGTTTCCGCACTTCAGACTCTTAGTAAAGTTTATGATTTTTGCATACAAAACAAAATAGCAGTTATTTTCTCACACGTTAATGAACAACCTCTTTCTGTAATGAAAAAATCTGGATTTTACGACAAGGTCGGGGAAGAAAATTTTGCCCCCAATATTGACGAAGCATTAGATATGGCAAAAAAATTATCTGAAAAATAAGTACATTCAAATAAAAAAACATCCCTGCTGGGATGTTTTTTATTTAAAGTGATTTTGCAGCTAAATCCATAAATTCGTTGTTATCCTTTGTAGCAACAAGGGCTGAAATAATAGATTCTGTAACGTCGGCAGTAGGCTTATTTGCATAAGCACGGCGTATTGACCATACAGTTTCAAGCTCTTTCTGGGTAAGTAAAAGTTCTTCTTTTCTTGTGCCCGATTTATTTATGTCAATAGCGGGGAAAATACGTCTTTCGCTAAGCTTTCTGTCAAGATGGATTTCCATATTGCCCGTGCCTTTGAACTCTTCAAAAATCATATCGTCCATACGGCTGCCGGTTTCTATTAAAGCTGTTGCTAAAATTGTAAGACTTCCGCCATTTTCAATGTTTCTTGCAGCACCGAAAAATCGTTTTGGTTTATGAAGCGCTCCCGGATCAAGACCTCCTGAAAGGGTTTTGCCTGTGGGTGGAATTGTGAGATTGTATGCCCTTGCAAGACGGGTAATAGAATCAAGCAGTATAACAACATTTTTACCGTGTTCAACAAGACGTTGAGCACGCTCCAAAACAATTTCGGCAACCTTTATATGATGTTCGGGCGGTTGGTCAAAGGTTGAAAAAATAACCTCTCCGTCAATACTGCGTTGCATATCGGTAACTTCTTCGGGGCGTTCATCAATAAGCAAAACAATAAGCTTTGTGTCTTTTGCATTTTTGGAAATACTTTTTGCTATACTTTTCAGAACAGTTGTTTTGCCCGCCTTTGGCGGTGCCACTATAAGTCCTCGCTGACCGTAGCCGAGAGGGGATACAATATCAATAAGGCGCATGGCAAAATCATTTCTGTCAGAGCCTAAAACAATTCTTTTATCGGGGAATATAGGAATAAGGCTTTCGAAAGGCTTTCTGTGTATAGAAACGTCAACACGATCGGCGTTTACAGATTCAACATATATCAACGCCTTAAAACGGTCCCCTTCTTTGTTGAATTTTCCTTTTCCTATTATATCGTCGCCTGTTTTTAAATTAAAACGGCGTATCTGCGTTGGGGATACATATACATCTTCTGTACCGCTTAAATAATTATCTGTGCGCAAAAAACCGAATCCGTCAGGCAAAATCTCCAAGATCCCCGAAACTCTGCTTATTTCGGGGGAATCAGTTGTTGAAGAAGTATCAGCTTCTGTTTTTTCTTCTGTATTTGCTAAAATAAGCTCGTAAAGCTCCTTCTTTTTTAATTTGGAAAAACCTTTAAGACCCATATCGCGTGCAGTTTGTTGCAATGATGCAAGAGAATCGTTAATGTCCATAAAAGACCTCCGTATTAAATTTTTAAAATTACAGGGAAATTATCTTTAGAAAAAAGTATAAGACCAATTTAAAATAATTCTATCATAAAAAGATAAAAAAAGCAAATCAAAATTATTTCATTTAATTTACAAATTACTTCATCCTATTGAAAAAAAGGACAACTTATAGTAAAATCGGTAGAAGGAGGGGTGTTCTTTATGAAAAAAGTAGTGGCTTTGGTATTAAGTTTTATTTTATTGTTTTCTTTATCGGTTTATGCTGAAGAAGAGAGAGATTATGTTAAAATAGCCGTTTTATACGGAGAAAATGTTCCCGAGGAAATAACCCTAAAATCAGACGGAGGATTTTTAGTTGCCTGGGGCGAGGATACAGGATTTGCCGAAATGTTTGGTATGCTTGAGCATGAGCTCTGCATTACAAAAAGCGAAGACGGCAACTTTAATATAAATGGAAATCTCTTTTTGTGTAACGGTGCAATGGCAATAAAACCGCTTGGAGAAAATACAATTTACATAAACGGAACAGAATATAGAGGCTTTGCATATTTCAGAAGACTTGAAACCTCTGATATGACAGTGATAAATGTTGTTGACAAAAATGAATATTTGTATTCGGTAGTAGGCTCTGAAATGCCTTCCTCGTGGCATCTGGAAGCGTTAAAAGCTCAAGCAGTATGTGCACGTTCATATACAAATCTTCATTTGGATAGTCAAAAAGCTTATGACAGTGATATGGTAAACACGGTAGCAAACCAGGCATATAACGGTGTAAAAAACGAAACAGAAAGCACACGTGCCGCAGTAGATGCTACCAAAGATGAAACTTTATATTATGACGGAAAACCAATTGATACATATTATTACAGCAGTAATGGCGGTGCAACAGAGTTTTCGGGGAATGTATGGAGTACAAATCTTCCGTATTTAATAGGGAAAAAAGACCCTTATGAAAACGAAGAAGTTAATCCCTATTACAGATGGGAAAAACAGATAACCCGTGCAGAAATCGAAAAGATGCTTGCAGATAAAAAGATAGATATAGGAATATATTTATCAATGCAGGTTACTTTGGCAGACGGAAACGGAAGGGTAACAGATCTTACCTTGTACGGAACAAACGGTTATCATACTTTTTCAAAAACACAAATAACATCGGCATTTGGTCTTCGCAGTAAATTTTTCTGTATAAGAAATGCGGAAGATGAAAAACCCGAGGATATAATAGCAGATGCGTATACAGCAACATCTGATACCATAGTATTTTACGGCGGCGGATACGGCCACGGCGTAGGAATGAGCCAGTACGGAGCAAAAGCTATGGCAGAAGAAGGACTTACATACAAAGAAATTCTTGAATTTTATTTTGACGGAGCAGAGATTATTGAGAACAACTGATTTTGATTATTACCTTCCTGAAGAGTTGATAGCACAGGACCCGCTTGAAAACAGGACCTCATCAAGACTTATGACGGTAATAGGTAAAAAAATAGAAAATAAATATTTTACAGATTTAATAGATTACTTAAATCCTGGAGACTGCCTTGTATTAAACAATACAAGGGTTATGCCTGCACGCCTTTACGGCAGTAAAAAAGACACTGGCGGAGCCATTGAATTTTTACTTCTTGAAAGGGTAGGGGCAGACGAGTGGGAAGTAATTTTGAAACCTGGCAAAAGAGCAAAAGTCGGTGCAAGATTTTTGTTCGGCGATATACTTGAAGCCGAAATCACAGAGGTATTACCCACAGGAAATAGACGTGTAAAATTCTATTATGACGGCATATTTGAAGAGATTTTGGACAAGCTTGGGGAGATGCCTTTGCCGCCATATATCACACATAAGCTTGAAGATAAAGAAAGATATCAGACAGTTTATTCAAAGGAACCAGGCTCTGCAGCAGCACCCACTGCAGGACTTCATTTTACTACCGAATACCTTGATAAAATATCAAAAAAAGGTATTGAGATAGCATATCTTACATTGCATGTGGGACTTGGTACCTTCAGACCTGTAAAGGAAGACGAAATTACAAATCACGTAATGCATTCGGAATATTATATTCTTTCGAAGGAAACTGCTGAAAAAATAAACCGTTGCAAAGAAAATGGCGGTAAAATCTGTTGTGTTGGAACAACAAGTGTCAGAACACTCGAAACAGTAGCAGATGAAAACGGACATTTAGAGCCTGCAAGCGGTTACACAGACATATTTATTTACCCGGGCTATAAGTTTAAAATAACAGATGCCCTTGTAACTAATTTTCATCTTCCAAAGTCCACGCTTTTAATGCTTGTATCGGCACTTTCGGGAAGAGAAACAATTTTAAAGGCTTATAATGAAGCAGTAAAAGAAAAATACAGATTTTTCAGTTTTGGCGATGCCATGTTTATTTCTCCGGAGGAAATAAAAAATGTTTGAGATATTAAAAAAAGAAGGAAGAGCAAGGCGGGGCAGATTTACAACAGTACACGGAACTGTTGAAACACCTGTTTTTATGAATGTAGGAACAAGTGCTGCAATAAAAGGCGGTCTTTCTTCGCTTGACCTTGAAAATATAGGTTGCCAGATAGAACTTTCAAATACATACCATCTTCATGTAAGACCAGGAGATGAAGTAATCCGCGATATGGGAGGACTCCATA
This sequence comes from Clostridia bacterium, assembly GCA_045590155.1. Taxonomy (GTDB): domain Bacteria; phylum Bacillota; class Clostridia; order UMGS1883; family UMGS1540; genus JAZNQL01. The sequence goes on from JAZNQL010000030.1 coordinate 23,590, forward strand.
AATTTATGAACTGGTCTCACCCAATACTTACCGATAGCGGTGGTTTCCAGGTTTTTTCTTTGGCAAAATTAAGAAGTATAAAAGAAGAAGGTGTTTACTTTAACTCTCACATTGATGGGCGTAAAATTTTTATGGGACCCGAAGAGAGTATGCAAATACAATCAAACCTTGCTTCTACAATAGCTATGGCGTTTGATGAATGTGTAGAAAATCCTTCTCCTTACGATTATACAAAACAATCGGCAGAGCGTACAGTAAGATGGCTCGAACGTTGCCGTGATAAAATGCAAAAGCTTAATTCAAAAGAAGATACAATAAATAAATCCCAGCTACTATTTGGCATAAATCAGGGCGGTACATACGAGGATTTGCGTATAGAAAATATGAAGGCAATAGCAAAATTCGACCTTCCCGGATATGCCATAGGCGGACTTGCAGTAGGGGAAAGTCACGAGGATATGTATAGAATAATTGATGCAGTAGAACCATTTATGCCCTCTGACAGACCGCGTTATTTGATGGGAGTAGGAACACCTCTTAATATTCTTGAAGCGGTACGAAGAGGCATTGACTTTTTTGATTGCGTTATGCCAAGCCGCAACGCACGGCATGCAAATCTTTTTACACATAAAGGTATAATGAACCTTAATAATGCAAAGTACGAACGTGATTCAAGACCAATAGAAGAAGGATGCGAATGTCCTGCTTGTAAAAACTTTACAAGAGCATATATCCGTCACCTCTTTAAATCAGGAGAAATTCTGGCTATGCGCTTAGCTGTAATGCATAATTTGTATTTCTATAATAAGTTTATCGGAGAAATACGCACAGCTATTGAAGAAGGACGTTTAGAATCTTTTTATCAGGAAAATGCAAAAGCCATTTCAACAAGAATATGATTAAAGCATAAAACCTCGTTTTTCGATATAAGGATAAATTGTCGAAAAGTGGGGTTTTTTACTTATAAAATGCTAAAAAAGTCATCATATTTACTTGACAACATAAAAATAAAGTAGTATCATAATATATTATATATTTAATAGGTAAAACAGAAATTGCAAAAGAAAGGCGGTATAATTATGAATATAAAAATTGAAAAAACACAAAACCCAAAACAGAAGCCTGATTTTAAATCAGCACTTGGATTTGGTAAAATTTTTACAGACCATATGTTTGTAATGAACTATACAGAAGGACAGGGCTGGCACGATGCAAGAATTGTTCCTTACGCAAATCTTGAACTTTCACCTGCTTCAATGGTTTTCCATTATGGACAGGAAATGTTTGAAGGTTTAAAAGCTTATAAAGGCGATGACGGAAAAACACGCCTTTTCAGACCTGAAATGAATGCAAAGCGTGCAAATGCATCAAATGACAGACTTTGTATTCCAAGAATTCCAGAAGAAGATTTTGTTGAAGCAATAAAGGCTTTAGTAAAGATTGATGAAGACTGGATTCCAACAGAACCCGGTACATCACTTTACATTCGTCCTTTTGTTATCGCAACAGATGACTTTTTGGGAGTTGCACCTTCAAAAACATATTTGTTTATTATAATTCTTTCACCCAGCGGTGCTTATTATGCAAGCGGACTTGAACCTGTTGGTATATGGATTGAAGACGAATTTGTAAGAGCCGTAAAGGGCGGTATGGGTTTTGCTAAAACAGGTGGTAACTATGCAGCAAGCCTTGCTGCACAGGTTAAAGCTCATGATGGCGGATATTCACAGGTTTTATGGCTTGATGGTGTTGAAAGAAAGTATATTGAAGAAGTAGGCGCTATGAATATTTTCTTCAAAATTGATGGTAAAATTGTAACTCCTATGTTAAACGGAAGTATTCTTCCCGGTATAACAAGAGATTCTGTAATAAATCTTTGCAAATCCTGGGGCCTCACTGTTGAAGAACGTAAAGTTTCTGCGGAAGAACTCGTGCAGGCACAAAAGGACGGAAAGCTTGAAGAAGTTTTCGGCACAGGAACAGCAGCAGTTATTTCGCCTGTTGGCAAGCTTCGTTACCGTGATGAGGTTATGCTTATAAACGATGGAAAGATAGGCGAACTCAGCCAGAAAATTTATGATACCGTAACAGGAATACAATGGGGAAGATGTGAGGATAAGTTCAATTGGACAATAACACTGTAAAAAGAGTAACACTTTTTCTGGGACATTATGGAAGCGGAAAAACTAATATAGCAGTGAACTATGCTTTAAAACTTAAAGAACAAGGCTTTGAAACTGCAATAGCAGACCTTGATATTGTAAATCCTTATTTTAGGACCAAGGACAGTAAAGATGTTTTGGAGCAAAACGGAATAAGACTTATAGCTTCTGTTTATGCAGGAAGCAATGTTGATGTTCCGGCCCTTCCCGGAGAGATTTATTCAATTACCGACAAAAAAAACATTCATAGTATTGTTGATGTGGGCGGCGACGACAGAGGCGCCCTTGCCCTTGGAAGGTTTGCTGAAAAAATCTTAACAGAAAATGATTATGAAATGCTTTTTGTAATCAATAAATACCGTCCCGGAACAAACAATGCAGACGATACCATAGAGGTTATGCACGAAATAGAAACTTCGGCAGGACTTAAGTTTACAGGAATTATAAATAATTCCAATATAGGCGATGAAACAACAGAAGAAGATGTTATAAAAACATTTGATTTTGCAAAAGAGGTATCAGAAAAAGCAGGTCTGCCCATTAAATTTACAGCAGTAAAAGAAGAATTGTACCCAAAACTTTGTGATAAAGAAAACATATTCCCTATAAAAATATATGTGAAACAAAGCTTTTAAGGAGGATAAAATTATGGCAAAGACAACTTTTAACGTAAATCTTTGTAAGGGTTGCGGACTTTGTGTTAACGCTTGCCCCAAACATATTATTAAATTAGATGAAGAAACAATTAATGCAAAAGGCTATCATCCTGCAGGAATAATAAATCAGGAAGAATGTATAGGTTGTGCATTTTGTGCAATTATGTGTCCTGACTGCGTTATAACAGTAGAGAAATAAGGAGGGAACAAAATGGCTGAAAAAGTATTGATGAAAGGAAACGAAGCAATGGCAGAGGCTGCTATAATGGCAGGATGCCGTCATTACTTTGGATATCCTATAACACCGCAAACAGAAATTGCGGCATATATGTCAAAAAAGATGCCTAAAATAAACGGCGTATTTTTACAGGCTGAAAGCGAAATCGCAGCAATAAATATGGTGCTTGGTGTAGCTTCAACAGGTAAAAGAGTTATGACTTCAAGCTCAAGCCCCGGTATCTCATTAAAGAGCGAAGGTATATCATACCTTGCAGGAAGTGATTTACCTGCAGTTATAGTAAACGTACAGCGTGGCGGCCCCGGTCTTGGCGGAATTTAGCCTTCACAGGCAGACTATTTCCAGGCAACAAGAGGACTTGGACACGGCGATTTCCATGTACTTGTATTAGCACCCGCATCAGTACAGGAAATGGTTGACTTTACAATAAAAGCATTCGAACTTGCAGATAAGTACAGAATGCCCGCAATGATTTTGGCAGATGGTACAATGGGACAGATGATGGAACCCGTTAATCTTGAAGCAACAGAAGTTAAAACCTTCGAAAAACCCTGGGCTGTTACAGGTACCAAGTGCCAAAGAGAACACAATATAATAAACTCCCTGTTCTTAAAGCCGGAAGAACTTGAACAGTTTAACTTCGACAGATATAAGAAATATGAAGTTATAGAACAAAACGAAGTTATGTACGAAGAGTATATGATGGAAGATGCAGAAATCTGTATAGCTGCTTACGGTGTTGCAGCGCGTGTATCCAAAAACGCAATAGACGCCGCAAGAGAAGCAGGAATCAAAGTTGGAATGATTCGTCCTATAACTCTCTGGCCTTTCCCCAAAAAAGCGTTTGAAAAGGCAGCAGAAAAGATTAACAAATTTATTACTGTTGAACTTTCTATGGGACAGATGATAGAAGACGTTGAGCTCGCTATAAAGTGCAAAAAGCCGGTACTTCTTTGTAACAGAACCGGTGGTATGATTCCCACAGTTGAAGAAGTTACACAAAAGATATTTGAAGCTGCAAAAGGAGGTAATGAATAATGATAGTTTTTGAAAAACCAAAGGCATTGGCAGATGTACCTCTTCATTACTGCCCCGGATGTACTCACGGTATAGTACACCGCCTTGTAGCAGAAGTTATAGATGAACTTGGTATAGAAGGCAAAACAATAGGTGTAGCACCTGTTGGATGCTCTGTATTCGCATACAATTATTTTAACTGCGATATGGTTGAAGCACCTCACGGACGTGCACCTGCAGTAGCAACAGGACTTAAAAGATCAGACCCCGAAAATCATATAGTATTCACATATCAGGGCGATGGTGACCTTGCTGCCATAGGAACAGCAGAAACTGTACATTCAGCAGCAAGAGGAGAAAATATAACAGTTATATTTATAAATAACGCAATTTATGGAATGACAGGCGGTCAGATGGCTCCTACAACACTTCCCGGTCAGGTAACACAGACATCCCCTTACGGAAGAGATGTAGAAGCAGTAGGCTTGCCCATAAAGGTTTGTGAACTTCTTTCAAATGTTGATGGTGCAACATATCTTGAAAGAGTTGCAGTAAACAACGTAAAGAATATTAAAAACGCAAAAAAAGCTATTAAAAAAGCTTTTGAAAATCAGATTAACGGCAAAGGCTTCTCACTTGTTGAAGTTTTATCAACCTGTCCTACAAACTGGGGTATGAGCCCTGAAAAAGCTTTGGCATGGGTTGACGAAAAAATGATTCCTTATTATCCTTTAGGGGTTTATAAGGATAAATATGCAGGGGAGGACAAATAAAAATGGAAAATAAAATTCTTATTGCCGGATTTGGCGGACAGGGAATTTTGTTTGCAGGCAAATTCCTTGCATTTGAAGCTCTTTTTGAAGGAAAAGAAGTAAGCTGGTTACCTTCCTACGGACCCGAAATGCGTGGAGGTACAGCAAACTGCAGTGTTATAATAAGCGATAAACCTATCGGTTCGCCCATTGTATCAAAACCTGATGTTTTAATAGCAATGAACCTTCCTTCACTTGATAAGTATGAAGATG
>JAZNQL010000031.1:0-11855 GCA_045590155.1 Clostridia bacterium
TGCATCTGCCTGAACACCGTAACCTAAAGCAGCAACCACCATTTTTACTGCCTGCTCATAAGTAACTTCCTGGTCAGGTGCAAATGTCTGTGCATCAATTCCGTTGATGATGCCCATCTGCCATGCGGATGTTACATAAGCGTATGCCCAGTGAGAAGAAGGAACGTCAGCAAAAATATCCTTTCCTGAAATTCCGTCTGCCAAATTGATGGCACGTATAATTATCGTTGCCATTTCTGCTCTTGTTAAAGAAGCTTCGGGGTCATATTTACCTTCGGCCTTACCTTCAACAATTCCAAAAGCAGCTAATACATCTACTGCTGCTTCGCAATTTGTACCTGCTGTATCTTGGAAGGATGCAGCAAATACGCTTACCTGTGGCAGGGTTAAAAGCATAACACATGCCAAAAACATAGCGAGTCTTTTTCTCATAATCATCTCTCCTTTTTCTTGACCCATAGTTTTGTATTTTATTATATCTCAAAACAATAGCTTTTGTCAACTACTAATTACAAAAAAACAATAAAAATTACATCATTTTTTCATTTTATTACTAAATATGTATTTTGTTTAGCCTTATACTTGAAAAAAACGATAAAAATTACACCATTTTTCCTTTGTTCTGAATTATGGAACAAATTTATTAAAAAATCTTTTGAATTTATTTTGTTATCTTTGAACTCTTCCTGAACCGTCGCCACTTAAAAGATTTTCTACAGTTGCTCTTGAAACGAGGTTGAAATCGCCAGGGATGGTGTGCTTGAGTGCAGATGCTGCAACACCAAACTCCAACGCATCTTTAAAGTTCTTTTTGTCAAGGAAACCACAGATTGTACCGCCGGCAAAGCTGTCTCCACCGCCAACCCTGTCTACAATAGGACTTATTCTGTATTCTCTTGAATGATAGAATTCTTTTGTATCTCTTGAATATATGCATGCTGACCAACCGTTATCGGATGCTGAATGAGAAACTCTGAGCGAAGATATTACATATTCAAAGTTGAATTTTTTAACCATTTGTGCAAATATGCTCTTGTAACCGGCAAGTTCAAGATCCCCGCTTGTAACGTCGGTGTTTCCAGGTTTAAAACCGAGAACTTTTTCGGCATCTTCTTCGTTTCCTATACATATATCTACATACTGCATAAGGTTTGTCATAACCTTTTGAGCCTTTTCACTTGACCAAAGCTTCTTTCTGAAGTTAAGGTCACAGCTTATCTTTACACCGTGTTTTTTTGCTTCTTTAAGAGCCAATTCGGTAAGAATAGCCGCTTTGTCAGATATAGCAGGCGTAATACCTGTGAAATGGAACCAATCACAGTTTTCAAAAATTTTGTCAAAATCAAAATCGGATATTTCTGCAGTTGAAATTGAAGAATGAGCTCTGTCATATACTACATTTGAAGCACGCATTGAAGCACCTGTTTCGAGAAAGTATATGCCAAGTCTTTCGCCACCCTTTGCAATGTTATGGGTTTGCACATTATGCTTTCTAAGAGCAGCAATGGCACATTCGCCAATCGGGTTTTTGGGAACTTTTGTTATAAATTCAGCTGTATGCCCATAATTTGCAAGCGATACTGCAACATTTGCTTCGCCTCCGCCGTAGCATACGTCAAATTCGTCTGCCTGAATAAACATCTGGTTTTTGGGAGTGGAAAGTCTTAACATTATTTCTCCCATTGTTACTATTTTAGCCATTATCTGCCCTCCATTTTTTCAAGTGATTCTTTTACAAAAAAGCTGCCGCCAATAGCTGCCACCTTATCAAATTCCAAAAATTCATCAATATTTTTTCTGTCAACACCACCGGTGGGGATAAACTTAACCTGCGGGAAGGGAGCAGAAAGAGCCTTTAATGCTGCAAGACCACCATATATATTTGCTGGGAAAAATTTGACAGTAGTAATTCCAAGTTCAAGTGCCTGTATAATTTCGGTAGGGGTAACACAACCGGGATAGTAGGGTATGTTTTTTGCTTTGCAAACCTCTGCTGCACCAACCGAAAGACCGGGGGAAACAATAAAACGTGCGCCTGCGTTTATTGCCTGCTCGCACTGCTCTGCATTTATAACGGTGCCTGCACCTATATTCATTTCTGGATACTTTTCGGATGCAAGCCTTATTGCTTCTGCTGCACAGCTTGTACGGAAGGTAATTTCTGCACAATTTATACCGTTTGCTTTAAGGGCGGGGAGAATTTTGTCAACCTCGTGCAGTTCCTTTATAACAACAACGGGTATGTACTTATCCATTAAAAATCATTCCTTTCAACTAAAACGTTTTATATAATTATAACATGATATTACAAAAAATCAAGTAGAACGGGTAAAATAATGAGAAAATTGGGGCTATAATTTATTGACAACGGTTTGTGTTTGTGATAATCTATCAAAAGAAAGTTGTTATACTGTAAAGGCTTTACAATAAAAAGGAGAATTTAATATGAGAAATAAAAATCCTAAAATTCATTATATGAAGCTTGCAGAAAATATGACTCCAAAATTAAGGTATGACGGAAAAGAGGACTTTTTTTCCTGGCAGAAAAAAGCAAAGGATAAGCTTGCACAGCTTTTGGGAATAGAGTTAATAGAAAAATGTGACCTTGATTTTTTAGAAGAGGACGTAACCGAAACCGAAAGCTATACAGAAATAAAATTCTCGTTTCAAAGCGAGCCCGGTTATTATGCTCCTTGCTGTGTGCGCATACCTAAAAATTATAAAGGAAAATTAGTTCCTATGATATGCGTTCAGGGGCATTCTACCGGGATGCATATCTCTCTTGGTATTGAAAAATACAGCGAAGATAAATATGTTATAGAAAAAGAAGAACAATATTTTGCAGCCTATGCTTTAGAAAACGGATACTGCCCAGTTATGATAGAACAACGTTTTATGGGTGTATGCGGTGGAACAGAAGACGGCCCCGGATGTAATACCGATTATAGTGTTCCTTACAGAATGTCGGTGCTTTCGTATCTTGCTTTGGGAAGAACTGCAATTGGCGAAAGAGTATGGGATATAACAAGACTTATTGATGTTTTGGAAGAATATTTTCCTATGCTTGATACGGAGAATGTTTGCTGTATGGGGCATTCAGGCGGAGGAACTGCGGTATTTTATGCTGCTTGTATTGACGAAAGAATAAAGGCGGTTATGCCGTCGGGTGCGGTTTGCACATTCCGTCATTCAATAATAGGACTTAAGCATTGTCCTTGTAACTATATTCAGGGAATTGCAAGATATTTTGATATGGGAGATTTAGCGGGACTTATAGCACCAAGAAAGCTTGTAGTTGTATCCGGACAGTTGGATTTTGGATTTTTAATTGAAGGTGCAGTAGAATCAGTAGAAATTGCAAGCAAGCTTTATGAAAGTGCTGGTTGTCCTGAAAATATAGTACATGTAGTAGGAGAACACGGACATAAATTCTTCCCTAAAGAAAGTTATAAGGCATTTAATAAATTAGTTAAATAAAATATTAAGAAAACAAAAAAAAGAGTTCAGTATTAACTGAACTCTTTTTTGTATATTAGATAACTAGCAACATTTAGGTTATGCAGATTTCTTTGTTAACTTTTTAAGAACAAAGAGTACCAAAACTGTAAGAAATATACCAATGGGTAATGTTATCATCCAGCTATTTACAAAGCCTGAGAGTAAGTACATTACAAACGAGATAATTGCAACAAGTACTGCGTAGGGAAGCTGTGTTGAAACGTGGTTTATGTGGTTACACTGAGCACCTGCCGACGCCATAATTGTGGTATCGGATATAGGCGAGCAATGGTCACCGCAAACAGCGCCTGCCATACAAGCAGAAATAGCTATAATTGAAATCTGATTGTCTATTGAACCGCCGAACACTGCTAAAACAATGGGGATAAGTATACCGAATGTACCCCATGAAGTACCGGTTGCAAATGAAAGACCGCAAGCAATAATAAATACTATTGCGGGAAGCAGAGGAATAAACGAGCTTGCGCTTGTTCTTACAAATTCAGCAATAAGTATTTTTGCACCAAGACTGTCTGTCATTGTTTTTAATGTCCAAGCACATGCTAAAATGAGAATAGCAGGAACCATAGCCTTGAACCCTTCGGGGATAGAATCCATACATTCTTTAAAGGTTAATACACGGCGGCAAAGGAAGTAAATAACTGCAAATATAAGACCTGCAAATGAGCCGTATACAAGACCAACAGAAGCATCTGCACCGGAGAACGAGTTAATAAAGTCTAAATAAGCACCGGAGTCAGGTGTGAAGAATCCGCCCGAGTGAATAAGACCGAGTACACATGCAGCTATTAAAACTATAACAGGAGCAATGAGGTCCCAAACAATACCTTTTTTGTTAGTATCGTTTTCTGCTACGGTTTCAAGTCTTTCTTTTCCTTTTTCTGAGAAAATATCGCCGTTTGCGGCATTTTCTTCATGCTTTTTCATAGGACCGAAGTCAAACTTCATTAAAGCTAAAGCAAACATCATAACGAGTGTAAGCAATGCGTAGAAGTTATAGGGAATTGCACGGATGAAAAGTTCAAGACCGCCAATCTGTTCTTCTGAAACAAAGCCAGCAACAGCTGCTGCCCATGAAGAAATGGGAGCTATAATACAAACAGGAGCTGCTGTTGCATCAATGATATAAGCAAGCTTTGAACGTGAAATGTTGAATTTATCTGTAACAGGGCGCATAACGCTGCCAACTGTAAGACAGTTAAAGTAGTCGTCAACAAAAATGAGAATGCCAAGGAATACAGTAGCAAGCTGTGCACCAACGCGTGATTTGATATGGGTTGTAGCCCATCTGCCGAATGCGGCGGAACCGCCCGATTTATTCATAAGTGAAACGATAGCGCCGAGCACAATAAGGAATATAATAATACCTATATTGTAAGAATCTGCAACGGAAGAAATAAATCCGTCTACAAAAAGATGTTCAATTGTAGTTGCAAAATTAAAGTTTGCATATAAAAGAGCGCCCGACAGGATACCTATAAATAATGAAGAATAAACTTCTTTAGTTATAAGAGCCAGTATAATAGCAATAACGGGAGGTAAAAGCGACCAAACGGTTGCAAAGGGTTTTACATCGTTGCGTTTTGCTGAGAGTGCTTTGTCGAGATTTTCGTCGAAGTTTTCGCTTCCTACATTGTCGGAATATTCATCGATAAATGTAGATGCGTTTTCGGAATATGTAGCGGCATCTTCACTTTCGGGGTCAAACTCTCCTGCAGTCGACAAATATTCTGCAGGGGAAAGTTCTTCTTCACCTGTAGCCATAGCTGCAAAAGGCATAGCAATGCTTAAAACCAAAAGAGCTAAAAGAACGTAGGTAAAGATATTAAGTCTTTTCTTGTTCATGATATATCCTCCTAAAATTTTTTTCAGTTTCAAGCTTTAATACTGAAAAGGCTTATACGGAAATAAAAAACATGAGAGTTTTTCTGAAAAAACGCTCTCATGTTTAAAAAATTCTGTAAAAATATGATAGCGCTCCACATTCCGTGACAGTACGACGTATATTTTACGGCGTCCCAGCAAAAAGGTAAGAACATTCGCCTTTTTACTTCGGCGGAAAGTCCTTTCTCTATTTTCGGTATGTTCCCCTTGAAAATGGATACTGATAAATTCCGCACCTCTACCAATCAAATATTAAAATTTTTCTACTGAAGTTACTGTTAGAGTAGCATATTTTGTTTTTGTTGTCAAGAAAAATTTGCTTTTTACGACAATTTGCGACGTTATGGGAGCAGGCTTTCAAAGGAGTACCCTGTGTGATCTTCGTCAACATAAATGCAAAGTGCCTGTATATTTTCTGCCTTTTCATCAAAATCCGAAGTTGTAATATCGCTTATTTCTGGAAGTGTTATATATCTTACACCGTTTTTGGCGGTTATACTTTTGCTTTTTCCTTTTGAAACAACATATACATTTATTCCTCTTTCAAAAAGATTTTCGGAAAGAGTTTTATTAAAAAGCAAAGCTTCTTTTGGATCAGAAAATTCGTCGGGGGAAAAGGCGGTAACAAAAAATACATTTTTTGCAGTTGTATTTTTTGAAATGTCTATAATTTTATTCCACGCATCCTCGCTTGATGCACGGAAAGATTTCTGGTTTGAATCAAGGGTTACAAAAAGGGTAGAGCCTTCGCTTGTTTCGGAATATTTTGATATATCAAGCAAAACCTCTTTTTCGCCAAGACTTTCGGTAATTTTGGCATTTAAAAGCTGCTTGAACCAGGTTTTTTCGTCAAAAAGCTCGGGAGCGAGATAAAAAGTCGCACCTTTTTTGGCAACATTTTTAATGTCTGAGAATTCGGTTTCTTTATCTTTTATTAAATCGGGGTTTGAAATAATACTTTCAAAACCGTTTTCGTCTGCGCCTGTAATATTGCTTTCATTTGTTTTTACGGAATGAATTTCTTTTAAACAGTTGACGGAAAAGGTTTCTTTGATTTTTCCAGAAGTTACGTTTAGTGTGCAAACCCCTTCTTTTTCGGGATAAAAAAGATTGCCTTTAAAATATCCGTCTTTTGATGAAAATGTATATTTTGCATCTGTTTTATTATAGTAACTGTCATAGGGAATAACAGTGATTTCTGTATAATCTCCCATAAAAACATTTTCTTTTGAAGAAGAGATTTTAAAACCAGAGATCTTGCCTTTAGGATGATTTTCCATTATAGCAAGCGAGGTTGAAACATTTCGCAAAGATCCTGCAAGATTGTTTTTAACTTCCAAATCTCCGTTTAGGTTTTGTGCAACCATAGTAGTGGAACCGCCACCATCTAAATTTATGGCATTATATGCACCTTTTTCGATTAAAAGGTTTGCAAGTTGCGTTTGATTCATACCCTGGGTTGCCGTAATTCTGCCATCAACGGTTACAAGATATAAAGTTTTTCCGTCTTGACTTATACCTGCAGCGGTTCTCTGAGCATAGCCCGAAACGTTGTTTGTAAATGGGAAAACCTTTCCTTGAGAAACCAAAACAGTTCCTCCTCCGATTGCTGTTTTAATTTTCCCAAAGTCAGGAGAAATACTGAAATCCAGTTTCACAGGAGAACCTACTTCAAAATTATCTTTAAAAAAGGTATTTACATCAAGAGAAGTAGCAAGAACGTATCCGTTTTCAGGAACGGTAATACCTTCCATATTTTCTCTTATTTCCAGAACTTCTCCGTCGCATACAACCATTTCGCAAACGTTGTCAAACGAGCCTGGGGTAACACCCCAAGCAGCAGTAAACAATACGATTGACTGCATTGAATGATATTTGTTTATGTGTATAATGGGACAGCTTGAACCGTTTGGTGCGATTACCGAAAGGTTCATCTGAAAATAATCTATAAATACATTACCGTCTTCATTTTCCATAAGTGCTGCAAGACCCGTATCGTGCGAGGGGGAGGATATAATTTCGGAATCGCTTGCAGTAAGGCCCAAAGGAGAAGTGGGCGACCAGTTAAAAAAGTCGCCGTTTACTGCTGCTGCAGCTCCCGCTTTTTCTGCCATAGACTTAACATTTTCAAGTGTGCTTATGCCTTTTTCTGAATAAAGAGTCTTAAGAGAAATATTTTTGTCCGAAAGGTCAACCTCTAAAACGTTTATACTTTCCCAACCAGATTTCGAAAAACGTTCGGTATAAGTATGCAAAATACCTTTTGTAATATATTCGGAAGTTTTATTTTCGTAATATGTGTCGGCAGAGGCAACACAAGTGCATAATATAACAAGAGCAATAAATAATGCCGATAATTTTTTCATTAAAGTCACAACCTTTCTTTATTAAATGATAACATAAAAACAAATAAATAGGAAGTATAAAAACAAAAATGTAATACAAAATTCACAAACGGTAAAGAATACGCAAAGAGGTGGTAAAATTGAAAGTAGCGGTACAAAACGAAAAATTAAAAAAAGCCCTTGCAGAGCAAGGCTTTGATACAGTTGATTATAAAAATACCGATGCTGATGCAGTGGTGTACGAAGGAACGATGGATGCAGTTATGGTTAGAAAAGAAGAAAACAGCCGAGGGGTATTGCTTATAAACGGAGCAGGAAAAAGCCCTGCTGAAATAGCATATATGCTTACAAAAAAACTTTATACACCGTTATTTTAAAATTAAAAAAGGATGCCACAGGCATCCTTTTTAGGTTTTGAAATTAGTTGGCTCTTGTTATAGCGTTTGAACGCAAGCAACGTGAACATACCGAAACAGTTTTCGGTGTGCCGTTTACAACCGCCTTTACTTTTCTGATATTGGGCTTCCATGTGCGGTTTGATCTTCTGTGTGAGTGACTTACCTTTATACCGAATGTAACGCCTTTTCCGCAAATTTCGCATTTTGCCATATATGACACCTCCTCCAAGAGATTAACTTACTCATAAACAAACTGTATTATAGCACATCATTTTAGATTTGACAAGACTTTTTTTAAAAATTTTTAAAAACTTGTCAAAAATAATCTAAAAAGATTGATTTTATGGGTATTTTGTGCTATACTTATCTAACCTAAAAACAAAAAAGGAGTTTACATTAAATGTTTGAAAAACTGGCTTTTACAGAAGAAAAATATGAACAGTTAAGTAAAAGTATAAGTGACCCTGATATTATAGCCGACCAGGATAAATGGCGTAAGCTTTGTAAAGAGCAATCTGATATAGAACCAATAGTAGAAAAGTACAGAGAATATAAAGAAGCCAAAAAAAATCTTGAGCAAGCGCAGGAGCTTTTAAAAAGCGAAGATGATAAAGACTTCCTTAAAATGATACAGGAAGAGATTGAAGAGGCAAAGAAAATAATAGAAAACTGCGAGCACGAGCTGAAAATATTACTTATACCTAAAGACGCAAACGATGATAAGAATGTTATAGTAGAAATCCGCGGTGGTGCGGGCGGAGATGAGGCGGCACTTTTTGCGGCAGATCTTTACCGAATGTATACTATGTATGCAGAAGGAAGAAGATGGAAAACAGAAGTGTTAAGTTCAAACACAACGGGTATAGGCGGTATAAAGGAAATTTTGTTTATGATAAGCGGAAACGGAGCATACAGCCGATTAAAATACGAAAGCGGAGTTCACAGAGTGCAAAGAGTTCCTGCAACAGAATCGGGTGGCAGAATACATACCTCTACCGTTACGGTTGCAGTTTTGCCGGAAATTGACGACGTTGAGGTTGAAATAAACCAAAATGATTTGAGAATAGATGTTTTCAGAGCGGGCGGTCCGGGTGGTCAGTGTGTAAATACAACAGATTCAGCAGTACGTATCACTCATATTCCAACAGGGCTTGTTGTTTCGTGTCAGGACGAAAAAAGTCAGCACAAAAACAAAGAAAAGGGAATGAAAATACTTCGTTCTCGTCTTTATGACCTTATGCAACAAAAACAACATGACGAAATTGCAAGCGAAAGAAAAAGTCAGGTAGGTACAGGCGACCGAAGCGAAAGAATACGTACCTATAATTTTCCACAAGGAAGAATAAGCGACCACAGAATAGGTATTACAATATATAAATTAGAAGCTTTTTTAAATGGAAATCTGGACGAAATTATAGATGCTCTTATAACAAATGCACAAAGCGAAAAATTAAAGGAACAAAGTTAAGAAATGCGGTGTACTTTTTACACCGCATTTCTTATGCTTCGTTTTTCTTTTCTGCCGTTAACGTTTCAACCTTTGAATGTAATTGCTCCATTCTTTCATCAAGTCCTGCGCCGATTTGGGCACACATTAAAAGTTCTTTATCTATTTCTTCTGTTATGGTAACATCTTTTTTGTAACGGATTTTATGTTCAAGGCTTGCCCACCAGTCCATTGAAATGGTGCGAAGCTGTACCTCTACCTTCATAGGCTTTTTCTGGTCGTGCAAAAAGATGGGTATTTCCACAATAAGATGTAAGCTTCTGTATCCGTTTGGTTTTGGATGTGCAATATAATCTTTCTTTTCTATTAAAACAATATCATCTTGAGATATAAGAGCATCTGCAAGCATATAAGCATCAGAAGGAAAGGCACATATAACACGGATTCCAGCAATGTCGTTAATTTGCTGTTCTATGTTTTGGGCAGTAGGCTTTATACCTTTTCTTGAAAGTTTATTCAATATACTTTCGGGAGATTTAAGTCTGGTTTTTATACTTTCAATGGGGTTTCGGTCATATTCAAGCGAAAGTTCTTCGTTTAATACATTAAACTTTGTTGCAACCTCCATCATCGCACACTTATAGTATGCCATAAGTTCTTTGAAGGGCAGGGTGTGTTGTTCAAAAAGCTCTGCCAAGTTAAGTTTTTGCAGAGTGTTAATTAAAATATTATTTTCCATAAAAATCCTCATTTAATATTGCTGCTGGGCTTTACATAAGCCGTTTTATATTTTTCGTAAATCACTTTTCCAGGAGCCGCACCTGAAGGCTTGTGTACATTTTTTATTTCGGTATAATCCACTTCAACTTTGCCAGAGGCTCTGCCGCCGCTGTAATATGCTGCTAAAGAAGCGGCAACCTCAACTACTTTGTCGGGGAAATCCTCACCTTTATATTTTATAATTACGTGTGAGCCGGGTATATCTTTTGTATGAAGCCACAAATCCTTTGCCCTGCCAAGCTTTAAAGTTACATAATCGTTTTGTCTGTTGTTTTTTCCTACATATATTTCATAACCTTCAAATTCAAATCTGTAAGGGGATGAAGCGGAAGTTTTTTGTTGTTTACCTTTTTCTTTTTTAATATAGCCTTGTTCTGTAAGCTCTGTGCGTATTTCCGAAAGAACAGTTTCGTCGTCGGCGTTTTCGAGGGCAGAAAGAACGCTTTCAAGATACTCAATTTCACTTATGTTTTTTGCAAGCTGTTCTGTTACTACTTCCTTTGCGGTTTTTGCCTTGCGGTACTTCGAAAAATAATAGTTTGCGTTCTGGGAAGGAGATTTTTGCGGGTCTAATTTAACTTCCACATTAGGGAACCCTTCCTGTGAATAATCGGGAAGAAATGCCTTTTCTTCTCCGCCCTTTAAAAGATACATATTAGAATGTATGAGCTCGCCGTAATATTTATATTGTCCTGCATTTTCTGATGCAGCCAAAGTTTCCTGTTGAAGGACAAGCTTTTTGCGGCAACGTTCAAGGTTATTTGAAACAACCTTTCTCAAAGAAGAGGAACGGCGGTGCATTCTTAAATCGTGCTCACGCTTTTTATAAAATGCATCCATTGCAAGGCTTATGGAATCAAAGGCTACCACATTCATAAGATTTTTGTAGCAAGTAACGTTAAATGCTGCAAAATCAGTGGCAACGCCTGTTTGTGAGTCGTATAAAACACAAGGGGAAAAGCTTCCTTTTATAATATTATCAAAAAAGATATAAAGCTCGTGTGCAATTTTAATGCATTTGTCAGGGCCTAAAAGAGAAGACGTATCGCCCGTTGCGCGGAAAACTACTTCTCTTGCCGCAAGCGGACTTAAGCCGGCAAAGGTTTTTACAAGGACTTTTTCGGCAACCACCTCGCCAGATTGTTTTAGAAGCTCTTCAAAAATATCCTCTTCCGAAAGAGAAGAGGGAAAAAGCTTATCCTGCTTTGGCGGTTCGGTATAAGTAAGTCCGGGCAAAATGCTTCTAACACTTGAAACCGATAAATCAACCCTTCTTACACTGTCAAGTATTTTTAAATTTTGGTCTGTAACAATAATATTGCTTGACCTTCCCATAATTTCAACAAAAATATGCTTTTCAGTTATATCGCCAAGTTCGTTTTTTGATGTGATTATAATATCAAGAACTCTTTCTGCTTCGGGTCCGGAAAAGCCGATAATTTTCCCGCCTGAAAGATGCTTTCTTAAAAGCATACAAAACAT
>JAZNQL010000032.1:0-11147 GCA_045590155.1 Clostridia bacterium
TATTCCGCTTACATTTATTCCTTTGCCACCTATATCGTTACGCACCTTTATAGCACGATTTACAGAATTCAAGGCAAAGGATTTAAGATAATAGGTCCTGTCAATAGCAGGATTTAAAGTTACTGTTGATATTATCATTCATTATCCTCTTTTACTGCTTTTATTACCTTTTCAATAGCCTGCTGTGCGCTTAATTCTTCAAATTCCTTTGAAGCACGCATTTTATATTCAACAACTCCGTCGCAAGCTTTTTTACCAACGGTTATTCTTACAGGAATACCTATAAGGTCAGAATCTTTAAATTTAACGCCCGGTCTTTCGTCTCTGTCGTCAAGCATAACGTCGATGCCCTGTTTTTTAAGCGAATCATATATTTCGTTTGCAAGAGAACATTGTGTTTCGTCATCTTTGTTTATAACTACAATATTAACCTGATAAGGTGCTACTGACATAGGCCAGATTATGCCGTTTTCGTCGTTATTCTGCTCGATTATCGCTGCAAGGCAACGGTTTACACCTATACCGTAACACCCCATTACTATGGGTGCATCGTCACGTTCAGGAATAGTGAGACCCAATGCTTTTGAATATTTTGTGCCAAGTTTGAAAATATGTCCTACTTCTATACCATGGAAAGTTTCGATCTCTTTACCGCAAACAGGACATTTATCTCCATCTTCGATAACTCTTAAGTCGGCACACTTTGTTACTTTGAAGTCGCGGTCCATTTCAACATTTACAAGATGATAATTTGTTTTATTAGCACCTACTATAAGGCTATTCATTTTTGGAACTTCAAGGTCTGCATAAATCTCAATTTCAAGACCTACGGGGCCTGCAAAACCGACTTCTGCGTGTGTTACTTCTCTTACAATGTTTGGAGCTGCAAGCTCAAGGTCTGTTACTCCGAGAAGATTTTTAAGCTTTGTTTCGTTAAGTTCTCTGTCCCCTCTTACCATTGCTGCAACAACCTTATCGTCAGCCTGATAAATAAGAGTTTTTACAAAGTTATATGGTTTTACACCAAGAGAATCTGTAAGCTCTTCTATGGTATGGGCATCAGGAGTTTCAATTTCTTCCATAGCCTTGCCCTTTTCTCCTATTACCATATCGTCAGGAGTGCATGCTGCTTTTTCTATATTTGCAGAATATCCGCAAACGGGGCAGTATGCAATTACATCTTCGCCTACTTCGCTTTTTACCATAAATTCCTGCGAGCCTGAACCTCCCATTGCGCCCGAGTCTGCATCTACAACTGTATAATCAAGACCTAATCTGTCAAAGATGCGGCAATATGCTTCGTACATCTTTTTATATGAAATATCAAGCCCTGCTTCGTCTATATCAAAGCTATATGCATCCTTCATTACAAATTCACGGCTTCTCATTACACCAAAACGTGGACGGCGTTCATCACGATACTTGGTTTGTATCTGATATAAAGTCATGGGAAACTGTTTATAAGAACGAACTTCGCTTTTTACCATTTCGGTAAAAACTTCTTCATGTGTAGGACCCAAACAGAAATCTCTTGAGTTTCTGTCCTTTAAACGGAACATTTCGGAACCGAAAACATCCCATCTGCCCGATGCCATATATGCTTCTGCCGGCAAGAGTGCACTCATTAAAAGCTCCTGTGCTCCCGCACGGTCCATTTCTTCTCTTATAATCTGTTCAACCTTACGAAGTGAACGCAAGCCAACCGGCAAATATGCATAAACACCTGCTGCAAGTTTGCGTATCATTGATGCGCGCATCATTAGTCTATGACTTACTATCTCTGCTTCTGCGGGATCCTCTCTTAAGGTTGGTAATAACATATTCGAAACTTTCATTTGTTAATCAAATCCTTTCCTAAATATATATAATAACAGATTTTTTGCAAAAAAGCAATATAAATCTTGCCAATATTATAAATAAGGGTTATAATTAAACTGTTTGAGGTGATTTTTTGAAGAAAAATGATATTTTCAGTGCAGAAATAACAGGAGTTTCCTCTGAAGGGCTTGGTATAGCAAAGCCTGATGGATATACTGTTTTTATACCCTATACCGTTACAGGCGATAAGGTTTGCGCCAAAATTGTTAAGGATAAAAAAAGTTATGCTTTTGGCAAGGTTTTAGAAGTTTTAGAGCCTTCTGAAAACCGCATTTCTCCCCCATGCTCTGTTTTTGGCAAATGCGGAGGCTGCAGTTTAATGCATATTGATTATAAAAAACAACTTGATATAAAACGCAGGACTGTTTCTGATGCCATAATGCGTATAGGAAAAATTGAATGTGATGTTGCTGATGTTTACGGTATGGAATATCCTTTCAGATACAGAAACAAGGTGCAGGTACCTCTTTGCTTTGAAGACGGCAAAACCTGTGCAGGGTTTTATGCTCCGCACAGTCATCGTGTTGTTCCGTTTACTGATTGTCTTTTGCAAACAGAAAAAAACAAAGAAATTATTGAAGGTGTTTGTGCTTGGATGGACAGAAATTCTGTTTTGCCATATAATGAAGAAACAGCAGGTGGTACAATCCGTCACATATTTATACGCGAAGGGTTTAAGACAGGTCAAATAATGCTCTGCATTGTAAGCACCAAGAAATTTTTGCCTGCTGAAGATGAACTTTCAGAGATTCTTAAAGCATTAAATGTATCAACCCTTGTTGTAAATATAAACACAAAAAAAAGCAATGTTATTTTAGGCGATAAAAATCGTGTTGTTTACGGCGACGGATATATACACGAAATTATGGACGGGTTAAAATTTAAGATTTCTCCAAATTCCTTTTTCCAGGTAAATCCCACTATAGCCAAAGAACTTTACAAAAAAGCGGTAAGCTTTATTTCGCCTGAAGATACTGTTTTTGATTTATACTGCGGAACAGGAAGTATTTCGCTTTTCGCTGCCCGTATTGCTAAAAAAGTAATAGGTGTTGAAATTGTTGAAGCCGCCGTATCAGATGCAAAGTATAATGCACATTTAAATTCAATTGAAAATACAGAGTTTTACTGTGGGGATGCTGACTATATTTTCCCCAAACTTCTTTCAAGCGGGATTTCTGCCGATGTTGCCATTATTGACCCCCCAAGGAAGGGTTGCGGAAAAGAAGTTTTAGACTCGCTTATAAAACTTAATCCAAAGAAAATTATATATGTTTCCTGCAACTGTGCTTCTATGGCAAGAGATATAAATTATCTCGCAGAGTTTGGATTTAAAGCGGGCACGGTTTATCCCTTTGACCAATTCCCTCACACTGAACATATAGAGTGTTGTGTGTGTCTTGAGCGTTGAGATATTTTTTACATAAAAAGGCGGTGTATTTTTACACCGCCTTGTATTTATTTTCTGAACGCTTCGTTCGCATTTGGATAATACATTCTTGTTCCGCTCCAGCAAAATACATCATTTAAAATTTCGTGAAGGATGAAGCCTCGGTTACCCGCAGGGAATTTTTCTATTTTGAAAACTTCTGCATATTTTGCAGTTCTTCCATCACGGGCATTAGCTGTTCCTGTTGCCATTTCGTAACCGCGGAACTCTGCAGATATTTTCTTTTCCTCCCATAAATATTTTGCTCCTATTCCCAGTTTATCAAATGCCATTATACATTCTTCAAGTTTTTCAATAACAGAATCTACACATATATGAAAATGTGGGCGGAAGTAACACATTGTCTGATAAGGTCCGCATTCCACAGAATAAACTTCGTTGGGAGAAACATTTCCAGCACCTACTGATGCTCCAAAAAGTGCTTCTTTTATGGTTTTTGCACATTCTACGTGTTCTATATGATTATCTTCGGGATTCATCATAAAAACTATATCGGGATTTATTTCTTTGATTATCTCCTCGGTTTTACGTACTGTATACTCGTTTGTACGGTAAAATTTTGTGTCGTACGGATAGTCAAGGATTATTTTTTTTACGCCTAAAACTTCAGCTGCTGCAATGCTGTTTTTATTGTGTTCTTCTATATTATTCTTATCAACAAAAAGGTTGGGTATTATATTTAATATTGTTACATCACAACCCCTGTCCTTCAAAAGTTTTAAAGTGCCGCCTATGGAATATTCGCTATCATCTTCGTGAATGCCTATTGCAAGTACTTTTATCATGATTTTCCCTCCTGTTACTTTTGTTTTTATATTATCATATAAGAACCTTTTTTGCAATAGATAAAAAGAAAATAAATTGTAGTTTTTTATATTATAAAGCCAACAAAAATTCTTATCATTTTAATTACTGTTATGTTTTTGAAGCTTACAAAATAAGGCTTTGTGGCTACTTATAAGTGGATGCCGTTATTTTTGTTAAAAACCTCTTGACAAAACAAATTTATTATTGTATAATACTTATAAACGAACATTTGTTTGCATTAAACTTAGGAGGAACTGTTATGTTAGACGAAAAACAAAAAGCTCTTGACATGGCCTTAAGTCAACTTGAAAAAAGCTTTGGCAAGGGTGCCGTTATGAGACTTGGCGAAAACCCTTACGTTAATATTGAAGCTATCCCCACCGGTTCTTTGGGGCTTGATATTGCTATTGGTATTGGCGGTGTTCCAAGAGGTCGAATCGTTGAAGTTTTTGGTCCTGAATCTTCGGGCAAAACTACCGTTGCTCTGCACATGATTGCAGAAGCTCAAAAAAGAAACGGAGAGGCTGCCTTTATAGATGCAGAACACGCTTTGGACCCCGTTTATGCAGCTAATATTGGCGTTGACATTGACAGACTTATCGTTTCTCAACCCGACACAGGCGAACAGGCTCTTGAAATCGTTGAGGCTTTAGTTCGAAGCGGGGCTTTGGATATTGTGGTTGTTGACTCGGTTGCAGCTCTTGTTCCAAAAGCAGAAATTGAAGGCGAAATGGGAGATTCTCATGTTGGTCTTCAGGCAAGACTTATGTCGCAGGCTTTAAGAAAGCTTGCGGGTATTGTTAACAAGTCTAACTGTACTGTTATATTTATAAATCAGTTGCGCGAAAAGGTTGGTATAATGTTTGGTAACCCCGAGGTTACCCCCGGAGGACGTGCACTTAAATTCTATTCTTCTGTTCGTTTGGATGTAAGAAGGGTGGAAAGTATTAAGCAGGGTGCTGATGTTATTGGTAACAGAACTAAAATAAAGGTTGTAAAAAACAAGGTTGCTCCCCCCTTCCGTGATACAGAATGTGATATTATGTATGGTAAGGGAATTTCAAAGTCAGGCAACATTCTTGATTTGGCTGTAAAGTACGAAATTATACAAAAAGCCGGAGCTTGGTTCTCGTATAATGAAACAAGAATCGGTCAGGGCCGTGATAATACAAAGATTTATCTTGAACAGAATCCTGAAATTATGGACGAGGTTGAAAAACTTGTTCGTGAAAAGGCAGGTTTAACAGAAAATAACGAAGTGGCTGAATAATAAATATACCCCCGTTATACGGGGGTATATTTATTTTATTATTTCTTCAAAAAAACTTTGTGCAAACCATTTATGGACTTTTTCGAGGTAATGAATGTTATCCCGTGCAAAAATTCCTCTGTCAGGCTTTTCTTTGTTGTAATCTTCAATCTTATCTGTTTCTACAAGAAATGCATTATTGTACCTTTTAATCTGACGAAGAAAAAGACTGTTTATAATGTCCTTACCCGATTGATCTGCAACTTCTATTTCTCCAAACACAAGTTTGTAAAGATAAAGCGGCGGTGCACCGATTGAATTTAAAAGTCCCTCAAAAAAGCTATCATAAAGTTCTTCAATTCCTTCTTTGTTTACTGTGTCTTTGCAGGAATCGCTTTCGGAACCTATCCAATGCAATCCCAAAACTACGGGGTTTTTAAACTGTCTTTTAAGGTTCTGCATAACAAGTGAGTTGATTTTAAGTGCTAACGGATATAGTGAAATATCAACCTCGCAAAGTTGACCGGGGTGCAGTTTTTCAGGTCTTTTCGGGTTCCACATACCGTTTACAATCCCCTGTCCACCTATTGAAATTTGCACTATATATAAATTCGGCAGTTTTATACCGTTATCAATAGCATTTTGCCACATTTTAGCAAGGTAATATGCCATAGAGGCGGTGTTATCCTGCGTTTCTCCAAGATTGTTCCCGAAGGTTTTGAAGCCTGTCCAGGTAACATCGGTAATTTCAAATGACTGATTTTCTGCCCTGTCCAGCGAAAAAACATTTTTCAGAGGTTCTTTTATTCTATCTTTTTCTATCAAAAATCTGCCGTGCGCGTGTGCGTTTGACTGTCCTTCTATAAAGATAACTGCGGCATCTGCCGTTTGTAAATTTTTATGTAACTGCATTTTTATTCCTACACTTTTTGTAAAATTTTAAGACTATATTATATTTAAAAAGAGGTAAAGCTTTGCTTGCTATACCCCTTTTTTAATTTTATTTTATTTAAATGCTCTTTGTATTATAACAACAGCTTCGGCACGGGTTATTGTATTTTCGGGTTTGAATGTGCCATCGGGATAGCCTGTAATTATTCCTTTTGATACGCAAGCCATTACTGCGTCAAGATATCCTGTTGCTGATATATTGGCTTCGTCTGTAAAGCCTTGTGTGTTTGCCTGCTCATTTACTATCTTCAAGGCGTTTGCGATAATACCTGCAGATGCTGCACGGTTAATATCCTTTTCGATGTCGTCTACTGTATTTGTCCATGCAAGTTCGAGTGCCTTATTTGCTGCTGCACTGTACCATTTAGGTCCTGTGCTTTGGTCATTTTCTATTTTTAAAGCACGCATCATCATTGTGATAAGTTCTGCCTTTGTGACATTACGGTTAGGCTCTATTCCCTTGTCGGAACCTACTACTATTCCGTCCTGTACGGCTTTTATAAGTGCATCCTTTGCCCAATGTCCTTCAAGTGCAGGGTCAACTATAACGGGTTTTTCTTCGGTCTTTTCGGGTTCTTTTATATATTTCTTTTCAACTATATAATTCTTTTCGTTTTCTTTGCCTTCAACTATATTTATAAGTCTTTGAGGAACATAAAACTTTTTGTTTAAATATACCGCTACCTCGCCGTTAAGGTCTACTTTTTCTCCGTTAACAAGAGCAACAGATGAGTTTCTTTCGATTGAAACTGTTTTGCCGTTTGCACTAAATTCAAAACTGTCTTTTGCCTTATTATAGGTGCCTTTTTCTGTAATATCTACAAAAAGATTTGCGGTAAGCTTGTCAAGGTCAACACCAATTATTCCGGCAAGGTATGGTGCTATTTTAGTATTGTCTATTCTGTTTACCTCGCACTCTTCATAATCTTTTTCAAAAGCCTTTGAAACTTCGGGGATAAGTTTTTCATCTATACCTTCGGGATACAAAACATTTTCGGGCAAATACATAAATATACCGCCGTTTCTGCCTGTATGATTTCCGTTACCTTCCCAAAATAGTTTATTATAGACTTTCCCATTTGAAATATTGCTTGCGGCAGCAGCAAAGTTTTTGCTTTCGTTTCTTTTGCCGATTGATAATCCGCCTGTGTCGTGGTCGGGTAAAATGACAACCATTGTGTCCTTTCTTGTCTTTGCATATTCTATTGCTACTTTACATGCCGCATCAAATGAAAGATACTCGCTTACCATCTGGATAGCGTTGCTGTTATGTCCACCAAGATCTATTACGCTGCCTTCAACCATAAGGAAAAAACCGTTTTCGTTATTATCGTCAAGTGCGGTAATAGCCGCTTTTGTAAGTTCGGCAAGGTTTGGGGTATTGGCATCTCTGTATATATCAAAGTATGCTCTGGGCAATTTTCCGAAAAGCTTATCGCCGTCTTTTACTGTTAAAAGCTCATCTTTAGTGTCGATAATTGTATAGCCGAGATTTTGAATATATTCATCAGCAAACCATTCTTTACCCGCGTACTCCTCGTCAGTATCGGCTAATATAACATCTATCTGCTGTGACAGCATTTGCTTTGCTATATTATCGGTATCAAGGCGTGACTCTGCATGTGAAGAAAATGCTGCAGGTGTGGCATTTGTCCACTCGAAAGTTGCAACAAGACCTGTATTTTTACCGAGTGCCTGGCAAGCCTCCAAAATATTTGCATGGGGCATTAAATCGGGTGTTATGCCAAGAACTTCGTTTGTTGTTTTATAGCCTGTTGAAAGGGCTGTGCCGCCTGCTGCGGAATCTGTTACCGCAGAGCTTGCAGAATGGGTAGTTTCTGCCCCTACAAGGTATTTCTTTATATACATTTCTCCTGCTTCTACTTGTGTAGCATTAGGGAATTTTTCAGTTGAAAAACCGCCAGCCTGCTTTACATAATCTGAAAGATAAAATGGTGCCATTCCGCCACCGTCAGGTATCATATAAATAATATTTTTTATACCTACACTGTCTTCAGCGTTTGCAAAAACAATGTTAATGTTTGCAACTACTAATACCATTGCAAGAAGAATACTTATTATTTTTTTGTTTTTAGTAAACATATTAACCCTCCAAAAATTATCATAACTGTAGTATAACATTTTTTATCCTTTTTTGCAAGAAAAAATTTATTTTTCGGGTTTAATATATTACATTTATTTTGTGTGTTTTTTTATCGTTTACAAGAGTTATTGTTCCTGTTTTGTTTTCGCCTTTTGAAAGGTTGAAATGGTATTCTGTATCAAAAAACTTATAGGATAAAGAAAAGCTTTCCCATTCTTCTGGTACGCATGGTGTGAAGGTTATTTTATTACCTTCTTTTTTCATACCGAGAATATATTCTACCCCTGCCCTGTAAAGCCATGCGGCGGCACCTGTATACCAGCTCCAGCCTCCAACTCCTTCAAAGCCTTTTTTAGAATATACATCGGCACAAAGGGCATATGGCTCTTTTTTATATTTTGATGCATCCTTATTTATTGGATTTATAGTGTCAAAATACTCCATTGCGTTTTTGCTGTTTTTAAGCATTGCTTCGGCAATACACGCCCACACTGCCGCATGGGTATACTGGCCTCCGTTTTCTCTTATTCCTGCAGGATAGCTTTTTATATAGCCTGGATTTCTAAGGCAGTTCTGAAAGGGCGGGTCAAGAATTTTTATGATTTTATTTTCTTCATCAAAAAGGTTTCTATAAACAGAATTCATTGCCTCTTGAGCATAGTTTGCTCCTGCAAAAACTGACCACGACTGGGTTATTGAATCTATTTTACATTCTTCGCTTTCTTTTGAGCCTATGGGTGTTCCGTCTTCGTAATATGCACGGCGGTACCACTGCCCATCCCATGAATTTTCGGCTGCAGATTTAAAGTAGCTGTTATCCATATTAAAGCGTGACAGTATAACTGATATAAACCATGCGAGCCACACACTTTCGCCAAGGACGTTGTTCATTCCGTCGTTCCAGTCGCCCGTTCCTATAAGAGGCAGACCGTTTTGTCCTTTTGTCTTTGATATTTCTATGGCTTTTTCACAATGTTCTTTTAAGGTCCCCTTTTTTGTGCCGCAGGATACTTCAAAATAGCGTTCCTCTTCTCCTTCCTTTAAGACGGGTGCAGAAAGATAGGGAATTTCTTCTTCTAAAATTTTTGTATCTCCAGTTATTTTTATATAATCCTGTGTAACATAAGGAAGCCATAATCTATCGTCTGAAATGCGGGTGCGCACTCCTTTCGGATTTTTACCGCTATGCCACCAGTGCAATACGTCTCCCTCCTCAAACTGATGGGAGGCATGAAGTAAAATTTGTTTTTTTGCAATTTCAGGCTCTGCATACATAAACGCCATTACGTCCTGAAGCTGATCACGAAAACCCAGTGCCCCGCCAGACTGATAAAAGCCTGTTCGCGCGAAAAGGCGCGAAGAAAGAGTTTGGTACATAAGTCTTCCGTTTAACATAAGATTCATTGACTTTGAAGGTGTGTTGACTTTTAAAATTCCAAAAAGATTTTTGTAGTATTCCAAAACCTTTTTCAGTTCTTCGTTTTCATTTAAATTTTCCGTATTACAACAACCAAGATAAAAGGTTACGTTTACTTTTTCGCCGGGTTTAAGGGTTATTTCTTCAAATACAGAAATTACATTTTCGCCCCCGGATACATTTTCTCCAACTCGTTTTTTGGTATATGCATCATATATTTGTGCTTTTCCGTTCTTGCTTGTAAGTTCTGCTTTAAAAGAAGAAAATGCATTTTCTGCCGACACTCCGTTTTTTACATAAGCGTATTTTTTTAAGCCTCTTGTTTTATAAGAATTTACGCCAAGTACAGGTAAAAGCGAATATTCCACTTTTAATTTTGCTTCGGTATTCCTTGTATTTTCAAGCTCTGTTTTTATGATTTTAACAGGCTTTGAAAGCGGAACAAATTCTGTTACTTTATGATAAATCCCCCTTGTGTTTCTGCTATACTCTGTAAAGCCGAAGCCGTGACGTATCATAAAATTGCCCTTTTCTGAAAATGCGCCTGACATTGGCGACCATATATCATTATTTTCAGAAATTGAAAGAGTTTCGGTAACAGGGTCGATTACGGAATCGTTTTTCCATTCTGTTATTCTCTGTTCATGACAGTTTTTATAAAAGGTGTAGCCTCCCCCGTTTTCACTTGCAACAAAACCGAAATCTTGATTTGCTATAACATTTACCCAAGGTGCGGGAGTTTTTTCGTTATCTTTAAGATATATAACATAATCGTTCCCAGAAAACCCTCCCCATTTGTTTTGAAAATCAAGTTTTTCCTTTAATATATCAAGGTCTTGGTTCTCTTTTATTACCTTTTCTTTGTTTTGTATAACCTGCACATCTTTATATAAAGATGAAAAACCGCACGAAGCATTTATATACACGCTGCTTGATGCTGCAAAAGCATCTTTTGCCTTTTTATCGTGCACTATATATACTCTGCCTGTATTGCCTGTTTTCTTTTTGACAAGTTCTTCAAGTGGGTTTGTGTAGCCTTCAGGCAAATCGCAAAGAATTACAAGGTCATTTACTATTGTTCGTCTTAAAAGGTATTTATGAATTTTTAAAATTTCTTCAAGGCAAGAAATATTTTCTTCATCGGCGATATCTAAAAGAATAATCGGAAAATCTCCAGAAATGCCGTATTTCCACAGGTCTCCTTTTGTATAATTTTGTTCCTTGAGCGCTCTGCTTTTCTGGTTTGACAAAATGGGTGACCATATTATCCCTGAAAGTAGTAAAAATGCGTTTT
>JAZNQL010000033.1:0-20520 GCA_045590155.1 Clostridia bacterium
TTCCGAAATCATAGCGCCTGCACGAAGTCCTACACGATGGAACATTAAATCTGTATCATCGGGGTCGGAATCAGCTTTTACGCCGATATCGGTAATTGTCCATCCCTTTTTTCTTAAGTGCTCGCAAACTGCTTCCTTTAAAGGATAGCCTGCAAAATCTGCACCTACAAGTAACTGTTTGTCTTTAATTGTTTTCATATAAATCCCTCCATAAATTTATTATACACTGTTACAATTCAAATGTCAAGACTGTCACCAAAAACTATTCCGTCGTCACTTTCTACCATACAAATATCCGCATTTTTCCCTTGCGGTGCCGAATTCCAATGTGATATTTTTCTTTACGGGTTTATGCATAGTAAGATTTACATTTTTATTTTTTAAACGTTCTATTTTTATATAATTTTCTTGCAATATTTAAATTTTTTATTATAATAAATAGTAATAAATGATAAAAAGGTGAATTACATGTCAAAAACAAGGAAAATATATTTTTTAAGACTTGCAGGGCGAATTTTTGTATTTGCTGTGTGTGTTCTGCTTGCTTTTTTTAATAAAAATCAATTTAAAGTAATTGAGGGAACTAACTTTTTTGAACAGTTTTCGTTGCTTCATATATTATGGATTATATGGGTTATGGATATGATAATTCAGCTTATTCCTGTTAAGGCTCATATTTCGATAGGTTCCCAAAAGCAATTTCTGGCGTTTTTTAAACCTATAAAAGAAAAGTTTAACTATAAATCATTAAAAAATCATATTATAATGACCACCCACGCCGCTTATAAAGTATTTATTTTATGGTGTTGTTTAATAGGTATTATAGGAATTTTATACTATTTGGGTTTTATTGATACTGTAACAATTTTTGTTATTTGCACCTTTTTTTATATGGCGGATTTAATATGTGTTTTAATATGGTGTCCCTTCCGCCTTATTATGAAAAATCGTTGCTGTACAACATGCCGTATTTTTAACTGGGACCATCTTATGATGTTCTCGCCCTTTTTATTCGTAAAAGGTTTTTATACACAGACTTTGTTTTTAATGGCTTTTCTGGTATGGCTTATCTGGGAATTATGTGTAATGATGTACCCCGAACGGTTTTGGGAAAATACCAATATGTCTCTTCGTTGTTCTGAATGTACCGATAAATTATGTACCCAGTACTGTAAAAAATTAAGATAATCATAAAAGTGTTCACATTGAGTAAAAATTCTTTAAAAGAGAGTAACTTTAATATTGACGGCTGAATATAATTGTGTTATAGTATTTTAAAAGTGAAAATAACAGGTCTTTGGGGCAGGGTGAAATTCCCTACCGGTGGTAAAGCCCACTACCCGCTTATGCGGTTGAAACGGTGTAATTCCGTTGCCGACGGTACAGTCCGGATGAGAAAAGACAGCTTTTTCGATTTCATAAAAAGCATTCCAAGGTCAGTTTATTTTGGCTTTGGAATTTTTATTTGGAGGTTTTTTTATGATTAAAAAAACAAATACTATTGCAAAAATAGGTATGCTTTCTGCTATTGCTGTTATATTGCAGTATATAGGCAGTGCTGTCGGCTTAAGAGTAGGCGGTTTTTTAGACGTTGAATTAAGTGATTTCCCCGCAATTATTGGTTCTCTTGCCTTGGGGCCTGTTCCAGGTATTTTTGTTGAACTTACTAAAAATCTTATTCATATGCTTATTACCAGAACGGGTTTTATAGGAGAAGTGGCAAATTTTGCCGTAAACGGAATTTTGGTATTTGTAATAGGTATAATTTACAAACATAACAAAACAAAAAAAGGTGCGCTTATTGCTCTGTTTGCCGGCACTCTGGTAATGACTGTTGCCGCAATTGCCGTAAACTATTTTGTTATGTTACCTCTTTATATGCCTGCTGCACAAAATGCGGAAAGATTTAATATTGTTTTAAACATTATAACTCCTTTTAACTTCCTGAGAGGCTGTGCTTTATCGGCAATTACTCTCGTTACTTATAAAAAACTTTCTCCCCTTCTTCACAAATAATTTGAAACTTGTGAATTATATTAACAAAATATTTGTTTTAAAGCTTGACAAATCAAACTCTTTGTGTTAGAATTTATTTTATCTATTATAAACGCTGTGAAGCGGAATAGTAGGTAAAGCACTTTCTCTGAAGAGAGATGTCGGTTGCTGCAAGACATTGGGAAAGATTTACTGAACTCACCGCGGAGCGGCTGCCGTGAAAATTCAAGTAATGGCAGACGGGAACTCCCGTAACAGAGTTAAGATGTGTTTGCATCCAAAGTGCATCCTTTTAGGATGAAAAAGAGTGGTACCGCGGAAACGAAGTTTGCGTTTTCGTCTCTTTAAAAAAAGAAAGAGACGAAAACGTTTTTTTATAATTTTGTTTAATTAAACTTGAAAGGGGTTTTCAAAATGAAAAAAATAAAGATTACAGACATTACACTTAAAAAGCTTTCTGACGAGCGCGAAGTTGCACTTTTATTCAGAGAAAAAACTGCTATTGCCGCTTGTGCAGATGCTATTGGTGCAGATGCTATTGAACTAGCCCCAATTAAAAATCTTCGTGAAGATACCATTATTTATAAAACTATTGCACAGAACATTCAAAATGCTGTGCTTGCTGTTCCGGTAGGTTTTAATACTGAAGAAGTAAGCTCTGCCTGGGAGTGCATTAAAGATGCTAAAAATCCCCGCTTGCAGATTGAACTGCCTACTTCCACCGTTCAGATGGAATATACATATCATATAAAAGCCGATAAAATGATTGCCAAAATAGGCGAACTTACAAAGGCTGCAAAAGCTCTTTGCTCTGACGTGGAATTCTCTGCGCTCGATGCCACAAGAGCAGATATAGATTTTATTATTTCAGCTGCAAAAGAAGCAGAGGCAAACGGTGCTACAATGATTACTGTTTGCGATGATGCGGGAGTATCTCTCCCTGAAGAAATTGCTTCTTTGGTTGAAAAGGTAAAATCTTCGGTAAATATTCCTGTATACGTTCAGGTTTGCAACCGCATAAATATGGCTGTTGCTTCGGCTATTGCTTCTGTTTTTAAGGGTGCTGATGGTCTTAAATGTGCAATGGCCGGAAAAGATGTTCTTTTAACTGGCGAAATTTCGGACGCTATGAATGTTTGCCAAGCTCAAATAGGGGCTCTGATAAATCTTAATAACACAAAAATTCATGCAAGTATTGATGAAATGCTTTCAAATATAAATCACGAAGCTTACGAAACAGGAAGCACTGTCAGTGAAAAGAAAAAAATATTACTTGATTCAGACAGTACTATTGCGCAGGTTGCGCATGCAGCAGAAATTTTGGGATATGACCTTTCGGAATCAGACTGCGGAAATGTATACAAGGCTCTTATGCAGGTATGCGAAAAGAAAGACGCCGTAGGTGCAAAAGAACTTGAAGCTCTTATTGCAAGCTATGCTATGCAGGCGCCTTCAACTTACCACCTTGAAAGTTATACAACAAACTGTACTAATCTTTCAAGCTCTATGACCCAGGTTACATTAAAGTGTAACGATGAAATCCTTTGCGGTGTAAGCACAGGCGAAGGCGCTGTTGACTCAGCATTTCGTGCCATTGAACAGTGTATAGGCTATCATTATGAGCTTGACGATTTTCAGGTTCAGGCCGTAACCGAAGGAAAAGAAGCTTTAGGCTCTGCCGTTGTAAGACTTCGTAACAACGGAAAACTTTATTCAGGAAACGGAACGTCAACCGATATTGTTGCCGCAAGTATCAGAGCATACATAAATGCACTGAACAAAATTGTATTCGAGGAGGCATAAAATGAAAATTGTATTTTCAACTAAAAATGTAAGCCGTGCATCCTTTCTTGATATATGCCGATATTCCTACGATTATGGTTTTTCAGGCTTTGAAATATACGACGCAATAAAGGAACGCAAACAACACCACGACAGTATTTTGCGACGTGACCGTAGCTCGGATGCAAAAAGAAAGCTTATTAACCGTGGCCTTTCTGTCTCTGCACTCAGAATGCCTTATCCTATAGAAAATGACGAAACAACTGCCGATATAGTTTTAAAATATGTAGATATGGCAGCAAGTGCAGGTATTGAAAATATTATTGCACGAGTTGAAGAAGAAACTTCTTTTGATTTGTTAAAGGATAAACTTGCCCCTGCAATAAAACATGCTGAAAAATCAGATGTGAAAATTTTGTTTGAAACGGTCGGTTATCTTGCAAACACCGAAAATGTTATAAATATTATAAACTTTTTCTCTTCGGCAGCTATTGGTGCCGCATGGAATGTAAGAGGTACTTATTTTTCCGCAGGCGAATCGGCTGAAGCTACAATTAAAACTCTTGGAGCTTATATAAAATACGTTCGTCTTGGCGATATGAAGGACGGAAAAACTGTTTTGATAGGCGAAGGCGAGCTTCCTGTTAAAAATTTAATAAACGCTCTTTCCTCGCTTAACTTTGATGGTTACATTTGTGCCGCATGGAACGAAGATATTAACGATGCAGACATTGTTCTGACTCATTTTGCAAATTATATTTCGTCTCTCGGACGTGAAAAAAAGAGCTTTGATTATCCATACTACAACAGGTCAAAAACCGGTACTTTTGTTTGGAAAAAGTATGATGTTATTGATGCCACATTCTCTGATGTACTTGATACAATGGCAGAAAAATATCCCGACCAGTATGCTTTTAAGTATCCTACACTTGATTATACAAGAACCTATAAGCAGTTCAGACGTGACGTTGACAAATGCGCAGCAGCACTTATCTCATTAGGTGTTAAAGCGGGCGACCACGTTGCTGTATGGGCAACAAATATTCCTGAATGGTTTATAACTTTCTGGGCAACAACAAAAATAGGTGCAGTACTTGTTACTGTAAACACCGCCTACAAAATTCACGAAATAGAATATTTGCTCAAGCAATCTGACACTCATACTCTTGTAATGATTAAGGATTGCAAGGATATAAATTATGAAGAAATTATTCGACAGCTTTGCCCTGAACTTGAAAATCTTGTTCCCGGAGAACCCCTTTATTCAAAGAATCTTCCCTTTTTACGCAATGTTGTAACTGCGGGATTTTCTATGCCGGGTTGCCTTACCTTTGAACAGATGCTTTCACGTTCTGCACAGGTTCCTCACGAAGAAGTAAGACGCCGTGCATCTCTTGTTAAACCTGACGACGTTTGTAATATGCAATATACTTCGGGTACAACAGGTTTCCCAAAAGGGGTTATGCTCACTCACAGAAACATTGTAAATAACGGCAAAACAATCGGTGACAGAATGGATTTATCAACTGCCGACCGTATGATGATTCAGGTGCCTATGTTCCACTGTTTTGGCATGGTTCTTTCTATGACCTCTATGATGACACACGGCGGAACATTATGTCCTATTCCCTATTTTTCGCCAAAGTCGTCACTTGCCTGTGTAAATGATGAGCATATAACTTGCTTTAACGGTGTTCCCACAATGTTTATTGCAATGTTTAATCATCCTGATTTTGCAAAAACAGATTTTTCATATATGAGAACAGGTATTATGGCAGGTGCTAACTGCCCTGCAGACCTTATGCGCCGTGCGGCAGACGAAATGAATATGCGTGAAATTATTTCTGTATATGGTCAGACAGAGGCTTCTCCCGGTTGTACAATGGGCGAAGTTAATGAAGATATTGATCACCGTGTTGAAACTGTTGGAAGTCCTTTCCCCGCAGTTGAATGCAAGGTTATCGACCCCGAAACAGGCAAAGAACTGCCCGACGGTGAAAGCGGCGAATTTATTGCGCGTGGCTTTAATATTATGAAGGGTTACTATAAAATGCCCGAAGCTACGGCACAGGCTATAGATAGCGACGGATGGCTTCATTCAGGCGATATTTGTATGAGAACGCCTGACGGATATTATAAAGTAACCGGAAGATTAAAGGATATGATTATCCGTGGCGGAGAAAACTTATATCCAAGAGAAATTGAAGAATTCTACCTTACAAATCCCAAGGTGCGTGACGTTCAGATAGTCGGCGTTCCCGATGAAAGATATGGCGAAGAATGCTGTGCCTGGATTATCCTTCACAAGGGAGAAACTTCTGATGAAAATGAAATGCGTGAATTCGGCAATGCTTCTATTGCACGCCATAAAGTTCCACGATATTTTCTGTTTGTAAATGAATTCCCCATGAACGCTGCAGGCAAAATTTTAAAGTATAAAATGCGTGATGAATCGGCTGAAATTCTGGGTTTGAAAAAATGATTTTTAAAAATTCTTTAAAAACTATTGACATTTTGTTTTTTAAAGAATATAATATATTTTAAATTTGAATATCACAAAAACAACTATGACGAAGACGGTCGGATTGCAAAACCTTGAGAGAGTTGCCGGGTGGTGCGAGGCAATGGCGGAGCTTTCCAATGACTTATCACTTCTGAGTTGGAGGACCGAAAGGCTATGCCTAGTAGACTCCTTCCGTAATGCTGCGTAAAGGCAAAGGGCTTGTTAGAGCTCGGAAAGTGACGGAATGTTTATGTTCCGTAATTTGAGTGGTACCGCGGGTTTTATAACTCGTCTCAAAAATTTTTGAGGCGAGTTTTTTGTTTTATTCAAAGCCGTAAAAGCTTTAAAGGCAACGGAAATGAAAGGAGCAAAAAAATGGACTACAATTTAAAAGATGTCGCAGGCAGAATCAAAGACCTGCGCGAAGCAAAAGGCTATACTCCTGAAGAACTTGCAAAACTTACAGGTGTATCGGTAGAAGATTACAAACTTTTAGAGCAGGGAGAAACAGACTTCAGCTTTACATTTATTTATAAGTGTGCAAAGGCTTGCGGAGTTGAAGTTGTTGACATTTTGGAAGGAACAAGTTCTACCCTTACCTCTTTTGCAATCACAAGAAAAGGCGAAGGACTTAAAATTATTAAAAAACAGGGTGTTGTTTACAATAATTTGGCACCTAAATTCAAAGAAAAACTTGCTGAACCTTTTTTGGTTAAATTCCCTTATCTTGCAGAAGAACAAAACGCCCCTATTAAGCTTAATTCTCATA
The DNA here is from genome assembly GCA_045590155.1 of Clostridia bacterium. Taxonomy (GTDB): domain Bacteria; phylum Bacillota; class Clostridia; order UMGS1883; family UMGS1540; genus JAZNQL01. The sequence continues at coordinate 7,050 of JAZNQL010000033.1, forward strand.
ACGGGCAGGAATTTGATGTTATTGTTAAGGGTTCTCTTAAAGTTCAGGTAGGTAATCATATAGATATTCTTAATGAAGGCGACTCTATTTTTTATAACAGTATTATCCCTCACGGTATGATTGCAGTAAGCGAAGGCGGATGTGAATTCCATGCAGTTGTTTTGAATCCTCAAAACGGACAGGTAAGCGAAGAATATCCCGAAGCTCCGTTTATTGCCGCAAAAACTGTTGTAAAAGAAACTTCTCAAAAAACTGTTGCAGATGATTTTATTGAATCATATTACGACGAAAACGGTGTGTTTTCAGGCATCAAATTTAAAAATGACGACAAATTTAATTTTGCTTTTGACTGTGTTGATGCTATTGCACAAAAAAATCCCGATAAGCTTGCTATGATGTGGGTAGCGAACGATAAAACTGACAGACGATTTACTTTTGCAGATATGAAAAAATATTCTGCAAAAACTGCAAACTACTTTGAATCACTCGGAATTAAAAAGGGTGATACGGTTATGCTCGTTTTAAAGCGTCACTATCAGTTCTGGTTCTGTATGCTTGCACTTCATAAAATCGGTGCTATCGCAATCCCTGCAACAAATCAGCTTGTAGAGCATGATTTTGAATACAGATATAAAGCCGCTAAAGTAAAAGCAATTGTATGTACTGCTGACGGGGATGTTTCCTCTGAAGCTGAAAAGGCTGCCGCTTCTTTCCCTGATATGATTAAGATTTTAGTTGGCGACAAAAAGCCCGGCTGGGCAGACTTTAATGTTGAAATGGAACGTTTCAGCACACATTACTACCGCACAGAGAATTCCCCCTGCGGAAGCGATCCTATGCTTATGCTTTTTACCTCGGGTACAACAGGTTATCCCCGCATTGCAACACATTCATATAAATATGCTTTGGGACATTATCCAACTGCAAAGCATTGGCACAATGTAAATCCCGACGGTTTGCATTTTACAATTTCAGATACAGGCTGGGGAAAAGCTTTGTGGGGCAAATTGTACGGTCAATGGCTTTGCGAAGCAGCTGTATTTACATATGATTTTGACAGATTCCGTTCGGAAGACATTCTTCCTATGTTTAAAAAGTACAATATTACAACCTTCTGTGCTCCGCCAACAATGTATCGATTCTTTATCAAAGAAGATTTGTCAAAATACGACCTTTCTTCTATTGAATATGCTACCACCGCAGGCGAAGCATTGAACCCCGAAGTATTCAATCAGTTCAAAAAAGCAACTGGACTTACTATTATGGAAGGCTTCGGGCAAACCGAAACAACTCTTTCCATTGCAAACTTTGTCGGTTCTACCCCCAAAATCGGTTCAATGGGAAGACCGAGTCCTCTTTACGATGTTGTTGTTTTGGACGTTGACGGAAACGAATGTAAAACAGGTGATACAGGCGAAATCTGTATCCGTACAAAAGATAATGTTCCTTGCGGATTATTTATCGGATACTATCTTGACGATGCAAAAACAAATGATGTATGGTATGACGGTTACTATCATACAGGTGACCAGGCAACAATGGACGAAGATGGTTACCTATGGTATGTAGGAAGAATTGATGACGTTATCAAATCTTCAGGATACCGTATAGGACCTTTCGAAATAGAAAGTGTTATTATGGAACTTCCTTATGTTCTGGAATGTGCAATTACTCCTGTCCCCGACGAAGTACGCGGACAGATTGTAAAGGCAACAATAGTTCTTACAAAAGGAACTGTGGGCACAGACGAGCTTAAAAAGCAAATTCAGGAATATGTTAAAACCCATACAGCACCTTACAAATACCCAAGAATCGTGGAATTTGTTGATGAACTTCCCAAGACCATCAGCGGTAAAGTAAGACGTGTAGAAATCCGTAACAAGGATATTGAAAAAATGAATAGCTGATTTTAGTTTTTTGTATATTTATATAAAAAAGCTTGATGTTCTTAAGAACATCAGGCTTTTTTAAAAGATCATTCTGAATGCTTTTGGTATAACTTCAATATTTATTTCTTCTGCTCCTGCAACAAATTCCCCGTCAAGCGACCAGGATGGCGGAGTTTGTGTTGTTATCTTAATCTTTTCTGTCTGAACAAACTGGACGTAATTTTCGTCGTATACCTGATTATTAAGACAATACAGAATTTTTGTTAAATCAATGGGATTTTTCGGAGACTTTATAAGCATAAGCTCCAGCACTCCGTCATTAAACTTTACAATGCGTGAATCAAGCTTCATTATACCGCCTATGCTTGTAGAGTTGCTTACAGCCCCAAATATATAGTCCCCTTCAAATACGCGGTCATTACATTCTATTTTCATTCTATATGACTTTATCGACGAAAGTTCTCTTATCCCTTCAAGAATGTAGGCAAAATGTCCTAATGTATTTTTTTGCGTCTGTGGAGTTGTATACGAGCTTTCCGTAAAGAGCCCGAATGAAGCAACATACATAAACTTTCTGTCGCAAAAAAGTCCTGCATCAAAATCTCTTTCTTTCCCTTCTGCTATTGCTTTCGCCGCCTTTGAAGGAGTAAACTCAAGCCCTATACTCTGTGCAAAATCATTGGTTGTGCCTGCAGGAACATAGCCTATTGCAGGCGGATTTTTTTGCCTCAATGCTCCGTTTAAAACTTCGCTTAATGTTCCGTCTCCTCCGCAGCATACTATCGTATCACATTTTGCTTTTTCAGCAAATCTTTCGGCATCCTTTTGTGCCTCGGTTATTTTTACCGATACATCATAGCCTTTTGAAGAAAAAACTCTTGCAATATCAAAAAGAGCGGTTTTTGATTTCATTTTCCCCGAACACGGGTTTATAATAAGTAATACTTTTTTCATAAAATTTACCTCTTACAATATTACTTTTTCCTATATTATAAAATATATTATTTTTTTTGTCAATTACAGTATATTATTTTTTCTTCATTTTTATTAAGTAAAAAGACGGTGTAAAAATTTTTACACCGTCTTGTTTTTCGAGGTCTGAACTTTTTTGCATCCCTTTTCTATTTTTCCTTGTAATATAGCATACAGTGACAGTAACCTTCAAAATCAGGGTCTTTTATCTGATTTTTGAATTCCTCGCACATACATTTTGTACTTTCGTTACTTTCAAGCCTGCAGGGGCAATAGCCTCCTCTTTTTTTCAAGCCTTCCTGAATGGTTTTTACTATTTCTTTGTTTTCGTTAAATCTTACTTTCATATTTCTTCAAAACTATCCTTATCTACCCCGCACAAAGGACAAACCCAATCCTCGGGCAAATCTTCAAAGTCTGTACCCGCTTCAATGCCGTTTGTTTCATCCCCTGTTTTTGGGTCATATTCATAACCGCAAATCTGACAAATGTATTTCATTTTTTATGCCTCCTTTATATTGTCTTTGAAAAATTATATTATAGTAGCTTGCCTCTTTTATGTGACAAAGTTACCTTTTAAATCGCAAACCCTTTATATATCAAGCTTTTCATTTTTTAATTGTGCCCAAATCCCTCTTTTACACAATATATTGTTATCTTTTTTAAAAAAATCTACAAGATATAGGTGTTTTATGTGACAAAGTCACTTTATTGTGCCCCCTCTGTATGATATTCTTTTATTACTCAAATTACGGAGGACTTTATTATGAAGTTAGGTGGACTTCAAAAATTAACCCTTTTGGATTTTCCTGAAAAGGTTGCTTGTACAGTATTTACTTCGGGATGTAATTTCCGTTGTCCTTTTTGTCACAACGCTTCCTTGGCTCTTGCGAAAGATAATGATTTTTCCGAAAGTGAATTCTTTTCCTTTTTAAAGAAAAGACAGGGACTTTTAGAGGGTGTTTGTATTACAGGCGGGGAGCCTCTTTTACAAAATGATATCGAAGATTTTATTCGCGAAATTAAAAATCTCGGTTTTCTTGTTAAATTAGACACAAACGGTTCCTTCCCCGAAAAACTTTCTAAGCTTTTACCACTTCTTGACTACGTGGCTATGGACATTAAAAATTCTCCGAAAAAATATTTACTTACTGCCGGTGTGGATTACAATATCCTTGATAAAGTAAACCAAAGCATCCAAATCTTGAAAAATTCCGATGTTGGGTACGAGTTCCGTACTACTGTAACAAGAGAGCTTCACTCGGTAAAAGATTTTGACGAAATCGGCAAATGGCTCGAAGGGGTGCCGCGCTATTACCTTCAGGCTTTCATTGATTCGGGTAACATTTTTTCCCAAAACATTTCTGCGGCAACAGTCGAAGATATGCAAGAATATCTTAAGACGGTACAGCAGTATATTCCCGCTGCTAAACTGAGAGGAATATAAAATTTAAGGAGGACTTACATATGTATCATGTACAAAAGAGAGACGGAAAAATCATTGATTTTGATTTAAACAAAATTATAAGTGCGATAAGACTTGCATTTGAAGCCCAGGAAAAAGATTTTCATGATTCAATAATTGATTTTCTTGCACTTAAGGTTACAGCAGAATTTGAACCCAAGGTTAAAGAAGGCGTTATTGCCGTTGAAGACATCCAGGACAGCGTTGAATCTGTTTTAGTACAGGCAGGCTACTCCGATGTTGCAAAGGCATATATTCTCTACCGCCGTCAGCACGAAAAGCTGCGTAATATGAAGTCTACTATTTTAGACTACAAAGAACTTGTTAATAACTACGTTAAGGTTAACGACTGGCGTGTTAAAGAAAACTCCACCGTTACTTATTCGGTAGGCGGTCTTATTCTTTCAAACTCTGGTGCTATTACAGCAAACTACTGGCTTTCGGAAATATATGATGACGAAATTGCAAACGCTCACAGAAATGCAGATATGCACATTCATGACCTTTCTATGCTTACAGGCTACTGTGCAGGCTGGTCGTTAAAACAGCTTATCCAGGAAGGTTTGGGCGGTGTTTCGGGCAAAATTACATCTGCTCCTGCAAAACACCTTGCTACACTTTGTAACCAGATGGTAAACTTCCTCGGTATTATGCAGAACGAATGGGCAGGCGCACAGGCTTTCTCGTCATTTGACACATATCTTGCTCCCTTTGTAAAGGCAGATAATCTTACCTACGACCAGGTTAAGAAGAGCATTGAATCCTTTGTTTACGGCGTAAATACACCTTCACGTTGGGGTACACAGGCTCCATTCTCAAACATTACTTTGGATTGGAACGTTCCTGCCGACCTTGCAGAACTTAATGCTATTGTTGGCGGCAAGGAAATGGACTTCAAATACAAAGACTGTAAAAAAGAAATGGATATGGTTAACCGCGCATTTATCGAAACAATGATAGAAGGTGATGCTAACGGAAGAGGTTTCCAGTATCCTATTCCCACATATTCAATCACAAGAGATTTCGACTGGTCTGAAACCGAAAACAACAAGCTTTTATTTGAAATGACTTCGAAGTATGGTACTCCCTACTTCTCAAACTATATAAACAGCGATATGGAACCAAGCGATATAAGAAGTATGTGCTGCAGACTTCGTCTTGACTTAAGAGAACTCCGTAAAAAATCCGGCGGTTTCTTTGGAAGCGGCGAAAGCACAGGTTCTATCGGCGTTGTTACAATCAATATGCCCAGAATCGCTTACCTTTCTGAAACTCCGGAAGAATTCTATACACGTCTTGACAAACTTATGGATATTGCTGCACGTTCACTCCATATCAAACGTACAGTTATTGCAAAGCTTTTAGAAGAAGGTCTCTTCCCCTATACAAAGCGTTATCTTGGTACTTTTGCAAACCACTTCTCAACAATCGGTCTTGTTGGCATGAACGAAGTTGGTCTTAATGCAAAATGGCTCGGCAAAGACTTAACAAACGAAGAAACACAGGAATTTACAAAGGATGTTTTAAATCATATGAGAGAACGCCTTTCCGATTATCAGGAATTGTACGGCGACCTTTATAACCTTGAAGCTACCCCCGCTGAATCCACTTCATTCCGTCTTGCAAAGCACGACAAGAAGAGATTCCCAGAGATTCTTACAGCTTCAGAAGCAGATCAGACTCCTTACTACACAAACAGCTCACATCTTCCTGTTGGATATACAGACGATATATTTGCTGCTTTGGATATTCAGGATTCACTTCAGACACTTTATACCTCGGGTACAGTATTCCATGCTTTCCTTGGAGAAAAGTTGCCTGACTGGAAGTCGGCTGCTGCTCTGGTTCGCAAGATTGCAGAAAATTATACACTTCCCTACTACACACTCTCGCCCACATACTCTGTATGTAAGAGTCACGGTTACCTTGCAGGCGAAGTTTATGAATGTCCTGAATGCGGCGAAAAGACCGAAGTTTACAGCCGTATCACAGGTTACTACCGTCCTGTTCAGAACTGGAATGACGGTAAAACCCAGGAATATAAGGACAGAAAAGTTTACAATGTTACTTCCATCGAAGACATAAAGAACAACATTCCTAAGAAAAAGGCAGAAAAAGAAGCTGTTACTTTAACAGCTGAAGCTGACAGAACAATTCTCTTTGCTTCAAAATCCTGCCCCAACTGCAAAATGGCAAAGGTATTTTTAGATAAAGCAGGCATTCCCTACGACACAATTTTAGCTGAAGAAAACGAATCTGAAGCTAATATGTACGGCGTACGTCAGGCTCCAACTTTAGTTGTTGTAAAAGACGGTCAAGCAGAAAAAATAGTTAACCTTTCTAACATAAGAAAGTATACTGAAACCCCTGCTAACTGATTTTGGAGGATGCTATGCACGATATAATTATTGTTGGTTCAGGCCCCGCAGGTCTTACTGCTGCTGTATATGCATGCAGAGCAGGAAAATCTGTATTGCTTTTAGAAAAAGAATCCTTCGGCGGACAGATTTCTCATTCTCCAAAAGTTGAAAACTGCCCCGGATTTTCCGAAATAAGCGGTAACGATTTTGCCGAAAAACTTCTTGATCAGGCTCTAGGCTTTGGTGCCGAAATAGACTTGACCAGAGTTTTAGAAATAAAAGACGAAGGAAAAATAAAAACTGTTATTACCGACAATGGTTCATACCAGTGTTCAAGCGTAATTATAGCTGCCGGTTCAAAACACCGGCAGCTTGGTCTTGAAAGGGAAAATGACCTTGTTGGAAACGGCATATCATACTGCGCAGTTTGTGACGGTGCTTTTTATCAGGGAAAAAATGTTGCAGTTATAGGCGGAGGTAATTCTGCATTGCAGGATGCTATTATGCTTTCAGAAAGATGCTCCCACGTTACAATGATACAAAATCTTGATGTTTTAACCGGCGAAAAATCCTTGCAGGATATTGTCAATTCAAGAGAAAATATTGACATTTTATTCTCTTGTGTGGTAGAATCTCTTAACGGAACAGACTCTTTGGAAAGTATCGTTTTAAAAAATACAAAAACCGGCGAAACTGAAACTTTAAACCTTGATGCAATGTTTGTTGCAATTGGTCAGGTTCCCGAAAATGAGATTTTTGAAAACGTATGTTCTTTAGACGAACGCGGTTATATACTCTCTGACGAAAAATGTACCACTCAAAACAATGGTATTTTTGTTGCAGGCGACTGCAGAACAAAAGCCATCCGTCAGATTGTAACTGCAACCGCAGACGGTGCTGTTGCGGCTTTGGCTGCCTGTCATTATATTGACAGCCTTTAATAAAATCTTTTAAAGAAAGAAGAGGTTTTTTTAATGTCTGTCACATTAGATGAAGTTTCTGTGGCTTTCCCTTTTTGGAACAGTCTTACCGAAATACAAAAACTTCTTGTTGCAAAAAGTACAAAAAGTTTATCCTTTACGCCTAAAGCAAATCTTCACGGCAGTGCAAATGACTGTCTTGGTTTGATTTATGTAAAAAAAGGTACTCTTTGTATGTATATGTTATCGGACGAAGGACGCGAAATAACTCTGCAAAGGCTTTACAGCGGCGATACTTGTATGATGTCTGCCGAAGATATCATAGCCGAACTTGATTTTGATGTTTTAATAGATTCTGAAACTTATACCGAAGTTTTTTTGCTACCATCATCAACTCTTAAACAGATTATTGCCGAAAATCCTGCAATTGAGAGCTTTGTATATAAATCTCTTGTTGAAACCTTTTCTTCTGTAATGCTTAACCTTCAGCCCATTCTTTTCCAGGGCTTTAAAGAAAGACTTGCGGAATTTTTGTATAACGAAATTCTTTTTTCGAGAGATTTGAAAATAAAGATGACTCATGAGCAAATAGCAAAACATACAGGTTCTGCTCGCGAGGTTGTTTCGCGTACATTAGGAGAATTCAAACGTCTTGGCATTGTTTCTTTGGGACGCGGTTTTGTAACCGTTACAGATAAAGAAAAACTGCAAAAAATGTTTTAATAAATTGTTATGAAAAGTTTTATAAAAAAATATCCTCACATCCTGTGGAATTTATATATTCCCATATACGTTATCGGATTTATACTTATTGAAAAATTTGTTTCAACAACAAGTTTTTTTGATACAGCATTGCCCCTTGATGCATATATTCCTTTTTGGGAAGTATTTGTTATTCCCTATTGTTTATGGTATCCAGCTTTATTCGGCATAGGAATTTATTTAATTTTCAAGGATGCCTCCGCATTTAAAAGATATATGCTTTCAATTATAATAGGTTTTTCTTTCAGTATAATTTTTTGCGCTATATTTCCTAATGGGCAAAGCTTAAGACCTGATATTTTCCCTCGCAATAATATTTTTACCGATATTATAGCTGGTCTTTATTCTGCTGATACAAATACTAATGTTTTGCCGAGTTTGCACGTTGTAGGTGCTTTTGCTGTACAGTTTGCAATTTTGGACTGCAAAGATTTTAAAAAAACGTGGATTTATATAGTTTCGTGGATAGTTACAATTTTGATTTCTCTGTCAACCGTTTTCATAAAACAACACGCAATTTTAGATGTTTTTGCAGGCGTTGCGCTGGCAATTATAATTTATATTATTGTTTATTTACCAAATAGAAAAAGGCAGATTCTTAAATAATTAAGAATCTGCCTTTAAATATTTAAAATTAAAAAAATGAGCTGTAAAAAAGATTTTTTACAGCTCATTTTTGATTATTATTTGAAATTTAGCGAATAGCCTTTTCTGTTTCCTTATCAAAGATATGGATCTTATTTGTATCAAGTGCTATCTGGATATCCTGATCAACATCTGCTGTTGAACGACGGTTAACTCTCGCTGTAAATACTGTTGTACCGATGTTTAAGTACAGATATGTTTCTGCGCCCATCATTTCGGTATTATCTACATGAGCAGTAATAACAGCATCTTGAGCAGCTGCTATAAATGCAGGGTCATCATGCAAGCTTTCAGGTCTGATACCCATAATAACTTCTTTGCCGATATAACCTTTTTCTTCTAAAACTTTTGCCTTTCCTTCAGGAAGAACAACTTCCTTGTCAGCAAATAAAAGCTTAACTTTACCATCCGCAGTTTCAACCTTTGCATCGATAAAGTTCATCTGGGGACTGCCGATAAAGCCTGCAACGAATACGTTTTCAGGTTCATCATAAAGAGTTGTGGGTGAAGCAACTTGCTGAACGAAACCGTCTTTCATAACAACAATACGCGAACCCATTGTCATAGCTTCAACCTGGTCGTGAGTTACATAAATAAATGTTGTAGCAAGTTTTTTGTGGAGCTTGCTGATTTCGGAACGCATCTGAACACGAAGTTTTGCGTCAAGGTTTGATAAAGGTTCGTCCATTAAGAATACTTTAGGTTCACGAACGATTGCACGGCCGAGTGCAACTCTCTGACGCTGACCGCCTGACAAAGCCTTGGGCTTTCTGTCAAGAAGATGTTCGATGCCTAAAATTCTTGCAGCTTCGTCAACTCTCTTTTTGATTTCAGCCTTGGGAACTTTTTTAAGTTTTAAAGCAAATGCCATATTGTCAAATACTGACATGTGGGGATAAAGTGCATAGCTCTGGAAAACCATTGCGATGTCTCTGTCCTTAGGAGCAACATCGTTAACAAGCTTTCCGTCTATATAAAGTTCGCCGTCAGAAATTTCTTCAAGACCTGCTACCATTCTAAGAGTTGTGGACTTACCGCAACCTGAAGGACCAACTAAAACAATAAATTCTTTATCTTCAATATCAAGATTGAAGTCACTTACTGCAACTACGCCGCCATCATACTTTTTGTAAATGTTTTTTAACTGTAAATCTGCCATTTTTTCTACCTCTCTAAACGCAATATTTCTACACTACAAATTTGATTATATTTTATCATATTTCCGTCATTATTTGCTATTCGCTTTTTATATAAATTTATTTTTCATTTTTATACAAATTACACAATAAGTTTATTTCGTCCTGACGCAATTGTCGCATTTGACCAATTTCAAGGTTTTTATCCAGCGGAATTTTGGCAAATTCTACTCTTTTAAGATAAATTACCTTATTTTCTCTGTCGGCAAACATTCGTTTTACCTGATGGAATTTCCCTTCCATAATATACACATATGCCGATTTTCCATCTTCAAGTATTTCAAGCTTTGCAGGCTTTGTTTTGTATCCGTCATCAAGGATTATCCCTTCAGAAAACGCCTTAACATCATCCTCGGAAAGCTTATTTATAAGCTCGGCATAATATTTTTTATATACCTTCTTTTTAGGCGATAAGAGATTATGTGCAGTCTGCCCGTCATTAGTTAAAATTAAAAGTCCCTCGGTGTCGATATCAAGCCTGCCAACAGGAAATGGTTCATATTTTTTATATTCTTCGGGCAATAAATCTATAACTGTTTTCTGCCTTGGATCAAATGTTGCCGAAACCACTCCGGCAGGTTTATTCATCATTATATAGATAAACTCGTTATACTCTATTTTTTTACCGTCAAGTGTAATAACATCTTCATCTTCTGTTTTATAACCGGGCAACACTCTTTTATCATTTACAAGTACCCTGCCCGACAATATTGCCTTTTTAAATTCTTTCCTTGAAAGGCCTGCGCTTGTGGCAAGTTTTTCTATTCTCAAATTTTACACTCCTTCTTCGTTTAGTGCATGCATAAACCCTCTGTACGAAGTTATCATAATATCTCCTGCTATTAAATACCCGTTGCAAACAAGCAAATTCCCTCTTACCTTTTGATTGCTTGCATTTTTATGATTTAATATTTCGTATGTATAGCGTGTTACGGTCTTGCCGTAATAATCCGAAAGGTCAAACCCCGCCTTTTTTTGAATGGTATTATAAATGCGGTAAACGGCATCCTCTTTTTCAGGCAGAAGCACCGTTTCCTTTTCCAAAAGCTCCCCTGTTTCCCAGCCATAGCGCAAAAGAATATTTCTGCGTTGGGTTTCGGTTTCGGCTTTAAGGCTTATTTCTGAATAAGCGACCCCGCTTATAAACAAAGCCGAAATTATAAAGCAAACCGAGATTAAAAGTTTTTTCATATAATCACCCATAGCTATTATATGAGCATCTTTTATTTGTTATATGAATATTTTAACATATTTTTTGCCCCAAAACAATAAAAACTTGTAATAAGCCCGTCCTTTGGCGCATATACTTTGGCAAAAGGAGGAATAAAAAATGCATATAGAAATAGAAAAAGAAATACTTACAATAAACAAACCGCTTATAGAAGGCAGTTCCGAAATATCAGTATCGGGCGACATAATTGTTCCCGACAAAAAGCCTGACATTGCAAGAGTTCTGTATGTTGACGGCAAGGCTCATATTGACACAAAAGAAATAAGCTCGGGCAGAGCCGTTACGGGGGGCACTGCAGAATTTACTGTGCTCTACCTTCCTGAAGATGATTTTTTGCCTGTAAGAAATCTTACCCTTTCCCTGCCTTTTACGGATGTATCAGATGCATCAGACATAGACTCGGATTCTAAAATACACGCCTTTGCTGAAATTACCGATATTGAATACACCCTTATAAACAGCAGAAGAATAAATATAAAAGCAACTGTATGTGTTCACATTAAAATAAACAAACAACACAAAATTCCTATTGCTACAAATGTATTTTCAGATATGCCTTTGAGTACAAAGACAAAAGAAATAGAGGCTTATAATGTTGCAGGCGAAACAGATTCCTGTATTACTGTTCCCGGAAAAATAGAGGTTCCTGGCGGTAATCCTCCTATAAGCGAAGTTTTAAAAATGGATGCAAATGTTTTCCCCCGCGAAGTAAAGCTTATTAAAAACCGTGCTGTATTAAAAGGGGTTATAAATCTTTCTACCCTTTATTTAAGTCCTGCACCCGATTCAGAACTTCAGTTTATGGATCACGAACTTCCGTTTACAGAAATTATTGACCTTCCGGGAGCGGAAGAAAATATGGAATACGAAATTGATTACGGTGTAAAATCGGTATACTTTGAAACAGATGACGACAATGAAAGCAATATGCTTGGTGCAGAGGTTGTTCTGGATGTTTTTGCACGAGTTATGCAAACCGAAAAAATCGACGTTATTGACGATTGTTTTTCAAGCGACGCCGATGTTCATATAAAGTACGAAGAGCAGTGTATAGACAAAATTACCGAACGCGACAAAGAAAATATAACTCTGAAAGGAACTCTTTCTTTACCCGAAGAAAACGCACCCATATCTTCTGTTTACAGCGTAAGTGCAATTCCTGTAACAGAAAGCATAAACATAGAAGATTCGGTTCTTACTGTAAACGGAGTTCTTAAAACAACTGTTCTTTATAAAAGTCAGAACGCCGCATATCCTATACAGAGTTTTTCGGGAGCAATTCCTTTTTCTTACACTTCTTCAATTCATACAACCGACGAGTCTCCCCTGTTTGAATGCTCTTCATCCCTTATAAGCTGTAACTATACCCTGTCAAGCGATACATCGGTTGATATACGTGCAAATGTAAATATTTCGCTCTCTCTTATAGAAAGCCAGTGCACAAATATCGTTTCGGATATGACCTGCAGCGAGGCTGCCCCCATCTGTGCATCTCTTATTGTATATTTTGTAAACGAAGGGGATACTCTTTGGGATATTGCAAAAAAATATAAAACAACTCCTGAAAGAATTGTTGCTTTGAACTCGCTTGATTCATCCTTGCCCCTTGCGCGCGGTACAAAACTTATAATTATGTAACAAACAATAGCTTTTTGGAATAAACTGTATCGGGGTGACTTTTATGTTTTTTAAAAATATATGTTGTTCCTTAAAAGAAGTGGATTGTTTTTTAAATTCTTTATGCTATGCTCCGCAAAAATGCGGAAAGTGCGGAAGAAAAAGGTCTCATTTTGGTTGGCATTTTTCCACAGGTACAGACAATGTGGAACTTTTCTTAAAAGGCCATAAAGACTGTTGATTTATGGTAAAAACAAAAGAGCCTGTTTTTGCAGGCTCTTTTGTTTTTAAAGAAAAAGTTTTTGAGTTTGAAGGGATATTTACGAAGAAAAATTCGAGGACTTGCAAGAAGCCTTCATCCTTCCTGCAAGTATTATTATAAACAATCTTTATGAAAATATTTATAAGTCGGAT
>JAZNQL010000034.1:0-7743 GCA_045590155.1 Clostridia bacterium
TTGGATACATATCTTCCAATGTATAATAAAGAGCCTATGTATCTTACAAGCGTATACGAAGGAATGGAAGAATGCGTTAAAAAGCTTAAAGATAACGGAATAAAGCTTGCAGTTTTATCAAACAAACCTGATATGAACGTGCAGGACGTTATAAGAGTTTTGTACGGCGACGATATGTTTTTACTCTGTCAGGGACAGGTGGAAGGAAAACCCATAAAGCCGGACCCCTCTGTTTTGATTGAAATGATGGAAAAGCTGGGAGTTGCTCCCGAAGAAACAATTTATGTAGGCGACACAATAGTTGATATGCAAACAGGCAACAATGCAAATGCGTATTCTGTTGGCGTTTTATGGGGATTCAGAGATAGAGAAGAGCTTGAAAGAGGAAATGCAGACAAAATAATTTCGCACCCAAGAGAGCTTTGTGACATAGTTTTAAATTCATAATAAAAAGGAGATAAAAATGAAAAGATTTACAAAAGTAATTTGCCTTCTTCTTTCAATATGCCTTTTGGGCGGATGCTCGCTTGTATTGACAAAGCCTATCGACGCGGTACCCGAAAAAGAAACAAAAGAGGTTATAGGTTCTGTTGTGGTAAGAATAGAAGCGCTGGGCGAAAAGCTTTTTGAAGGCGAAGTTTCATTGACCGAAGGAATGAGCGCACTTGATGCAACCCGCATTTTTGCACAAAATGAAGGCATAGAAATAATAAGCAAGGATTCATATATTCAGAAAATAGGAGACTATCGTGAAAAGGACCACGGTCCTATGAGCGGATGGCTATACTTTGTAAACGGAGAATCGGCAATGGTAGGCTGTGCTGATTATATACTTTCCGACAAGGATGAAATTCTGTGGAGGTATGTAAAGGATTTTTCGGAAGAATATTAAACAAAATATGTAAAAATTTATAAAAAACAGTTGACAAACCATATACAGATGCGTATAATAATAAAGACATTTGTTTTTTCACGGTGGACAAAGGAGAGGTTTTATGGGAAAAAACATGATAATAGTTGACGCCTCTGTACTGCCTTCTGTTTTTTCAGGAGTGCTGGAAGCAAAACAGCTTTTGTCAACAGGTAAGGTGCGTACGGCATCCGAGGCGGCACGCGCGGCAGGGATAAGCCGCAGTGTATTTTATAAATATAAAGACAGTGTGTTTCCGTTAAACCACATGCAGGGCACCATCTCACTTTTTTTTGAGGTGGAGGATATTGCAGGTCTTTTATCTGCTATATTAAGCGTTATTGCCCGCTTTGGAGGAAATGTACTCACAATAAATCAAAACATTCCTGTAAATGGAGTGGCATCAATAACTGTGTCGCTCCGCACTAAAGGAGAAGGCTTTGAAACAAAAAATCTGCTCGATACCCTTTCGGAACTTGAAGGGGTAAGAGTTGTACGAATACTTGCAAGGGAGGACTACTGATGAAAATTGCAATTTTAGGCTTCGGCACCGTAGGTTCAGGTGTTTACGAAGAGCTTATAGACAATAAAGAACTTATTACAAAAAGAACGGGTCAGCAGATTGAAGTAAAATATGTTTGCGATATACGCGACTTTTCTTCAAGACCCGATGCTGAAATTTTTATAAAGGATTTTGATATTATACTTCGTGATAACGAAGTTTCAATGGTTATAGAAACTATGGGCGGTGTTTCCCCTGCATACCAGTTTACAAAACAGGCACTTATGGCAGGCAAACACGTTGTAACAAGCAACAAAGCGCTTGTTGCCGCACACGGAGAAGAGCTTTTGAAAATAGCAAAAGAAAAAGGTCTTTACTATTTGTTTGAAGCATCGGTAGGCGGCGGCATACCCATAATCAATCCTTTAAATACCTGTATGGCGGGTAACGAGATTGTAAAAATAACAGGCATTTTAAACGGAACAACAAATTATATTCTTACCCAGATGTTCGAAAACGGACAGACCTTTGAATCTGCTCTTGCAGATGCACAGGCAAAAGGTTACGCCGAAAAAGACCCCACAGACGATATTGAAGGAAAAGATGCAGCCCGCAAAATTGCAATACTTGCCGCAGTTGCGTGGGGCATATTGCCAAACGAAGAAAGTATTTATACAGAAGGTATAACAAAAATAGATAAACGAGACGTAAAAATTGCCGAAAAAGCAGGTTGCAGTATAAAACTTGTATGTTGTGCCGAAAAAAGAGAAGACAAAGTTTTTGCAAGGGTTTGTCCCATGCTTGTACCAAAAGGGCATCCTCTTTACGCTGTATCGGGAGTTTACAATGCAATAGTTTTAACGGGTAACTATTCGGGCGACGTTATGTTTTACGGTTCGGGTGCAGGCAAAGAAGCAACTGCCAGTGCAGTATGCTCCGACATTGTCGAAATAGCGCGCGGCAAAACAGAGCGCGACCGCATATTATGGAACGACGGGCAAAGCATAGATATAAATAAAACCTCGGCAAAATTTATGGTACGCACAAGGGAAGAAATAAAAGACGCAAAACTTCTGGATGTAGACCAAAAGGGCGAAAAAGTATATCTTTTACCCGAAACCGAGGAAAGCGAATTTAAAAATATAAAAGGAATAATAAAAAGTATACGAAGAATATAAACTTATGAGGAAAGGACAATAAAAAATGGCTCTTATAGTGCAAAAATATGGCGGCTCATCTGTTGCCAATGCCGAAAGACTTCGTGCAGTAGCAAGCCGTATAAAAAAATATTACGATGAAGGCAACGATATGGTTGTAGTAGTATCGGCACAGGGCGATACTACCGATGATTTGATTGAAAAAGCGATGGAGGTAAACACAGCACCTTCAAAAAGAGAAATGGACGTTTTACTCTCAAGCGGCGAACAGATTTCAATGTCACTTCTTGCAATGACCTTGCAGACAATGGACTGCCCCGCAATTTCTCTTACAGGACGTCAGGCAGGAATAAAAACTTCATCAAAACATTCCGTTGCAAGAGTACACACAATTGATACAGAAAGAGTTTTAAAAGAACTTGACCAGAAAAAAATAGTAATAGTTGCAGGCTTCCAAGGCTTTGACAAGTATGACGATATCACAACTTTAGGAAGAGGCGGTTCGGACACATCTGCAGTACTTTTAGCAGCGGCACTTAGGGCAGAAAAATGCCAGATTTATACCGACGTTGCAGGCGTATACACAGCAGATCCAAGAATAGTTCCCGATGC
Source organism: Clostridia bacterium (assembly GCA_045590155.1). Taxonomy (GTDB): domain Bacteria; phylum Bacillota; class Clostridia; order UMGS1883; family UMGS1540; genus JAZNQL01. Next base: position 3,182 of record JAZNQL010000034.1, read on the forward strand.
ATCAAAGCTTCGTGACGTTTCCTACGACGAAATGCTTGAACTTGCATCACTTGGTGCAAACGTATTGCATAACCGTGCCGTTGAGGCAGCAAAAAAATTCAATATAAAGCTCGAAGTGCTTTCCAGCTTCACATACGAAGAAGGCACTATTGTTAAGGAGGTACATGACGTGGAAAAAATGGTTGTAAGAGGAATAGCAAGAGATAATAATGTTGTAAGAGTAGCAATTACAAATATTGAAGATACACCGGGCAGAGCATTTAAAGTATTCTCACTTTTGGCTCAAAAGCACGTAAACGTAGATATTATATTGCAGTCAATAGGACGTGACGGTAAAAAGGACATAAGCTTCACCGTAACACACGAAGACAAGGACAAAGCAGTTGAAATATTAAACGAAAACTTAAAAACAATCGGAGCAGAAGCTGTACTTTGCAACGATAACATTTCAAAGGTATCAATCGTAGGCGCAGGTATGGCAAGCGACCCCGGTATTGCTGCAAAAATGTTTGAAGCTTTGTATAATGCAAACATCAACATTCATATGATTGCAACAAGCGAAATAAAGGTTTCAGTACTTGTTGACCGTGAATATGCAGAAGCAGCAGTAAAAGCAATTCACGAAAAATTTGATTTGCACAACATTTGATTATGGATATAATATATGGCAGAAATTCCGTTTCCGAAGCACTTGCTTCGGGGCGGAATATAGATAAAATTTTAATAAAAGAATCCCCCGACGGAGCTCTGCTTAAAATAAAATCAAAGGCAAAAGAAGCAGGCATACCGGTAAATTTTGCAGAAAGAAAACGTCTTGATGCCCTCTGTGAAGGCGGCGTTCATCAAGGCGTTTTGGCGTACATTGCTTCGTATAAGTATTCAGAGGTGGAAGACATTTTAAATGCGGCAAAAGAAAAAAACGAACCACCCTTTATAATTATATGTGATAAGATTCAAGACCCGCATAACCTTGGCGCAATAATCCGTACAGCAGGTGCGGCGGGTGCGCACGGAGTAATTGTTTCAAAGCACGAGGGAGCAGGTCTTTCGGGCACTGTTGCAAAATCGGCGGCGGGAGCACTTGAATTTGTGCCGGTAGCACGAGTTGCAAATATCGCAAAAACAATAGATATGTTAAAAGAGGAAGGCCTTTGGGTAACAGGCACGGCTATGAACGGCGAAAAAACTCTTTTTGAAGCAGACCTTTCGGGAGCGGTTGCTCTTGTAATGGGAAGCGAAGGAGAAGGAATGAGCCGTCTTGTGCGTGAAAAGTGCGACTTTTTGGTAAACATACCTATGAGCGAAAAGAGTGAATCCTTAAACGTTTCGTGCGCGGCAGCACTTTTGATGTATGAAGTGTACCGAAGGAGAATAAATTTATGAAAAATATAGTAATACTTATGGACGGTATGGCAGATTACCCCATAGAAGCTTTAGGCAATAAAACACCTATGGAAGTAGCCGTTAAACCCAATATTGATGCACTTGCCAAAAAAAGCGAGGTATTTTTGGTAAAAACCGTGCCCGAGTCATTAAAACCGGGCAGCGATGTTGCAAATTTAGCTGTAATGGGATATAACCCCGAAGAGGTTTATACCGGAAGGTCACCCCTCGAGGCGGCAAGCATAGGTGTTGAGCTTTCTGATACCGAAACCACCTTCAGAGCAAATCTTGTAACTTTGGGCGGAGAAGGCGAATATGAAGACCTTTATATGAAGGATTACAGCTCCGAAGAAATTACAACTGAAGAAGCGGCAGAGCTTATAGAATGTATAAAAGAAAATATACAGATTCCAAATATAAGCTTTTATGCGGGAACAAGTTACCGCCACCTTATGGTGTGGGATAATGCTCCCGAAAGCTTTAAGCTTACTCCCCCACACGATATTTCGGGCAAAGCGGTGGCAGAGTATCTTCCCTCTGACCCTGTTATTTTGAATATTATGAAACAAAGCAGGGAAATATTAAAAAACCACCCTGTAAATATAGCAAGAAAAGAACGAGGACTTAACACGGCAGACTCGCTTTGGATATGGGGCGAAGGAAAAAGACCTGCACTTGCACCCTTTAAAGAAATGTATAACGTAAACGGAGCCGTAATTTCTGCGGTTGACCTTATAAAAGGTATAGGGCAAATTGCAAAAATGAAGGTAATAGAAGTAGACGGTGCAACAGGCAACATAAACTCAAATTTTGACGGTAAAGCAAAAGCTGCACTCGAAACCATTTTGGGGGACTGCGACTATTTGTATCTTCACATGGAAGCACCCGACGAATGCGGACACAGAGGCGAAACCGATAACAAAATAAAATCAATCGAACTTATAGACCAAAAGGTAGTAGGATATCTTACAGAAGGTCTTAAAAAAGCAGGAATTGATTTTAGAATGATGATTATGCCCGACCACCCGACTCCCATAGCAACACGCACACACGCGCGTGATGCAGTTCCTTGTCTTATATATGATTCGACAGACGAAAAACAAGGTCCTGACTGCTTTTGCGAAAAATCAGCAGAGGGCAGAATATTTGAACCCGGCTATAAAATTGCAAGCTATTTTATAAAATAAATTGGTTTTTCAGGAGAAAACTATGTCAAAAAAAACTAAAAGAATTATAGGAGTATCAATCCTTGCAGCACTGATAATTGCACTTGTTTATTATGCATTTGTTCCGGGGCTTGTAATAGTGTTGCCTTTTGTTATAGCATATATAATTGCAAGGATAATTGACCCGGCGGTACGCTTTTTTAATGAAAAACTTAAAATACCCAGAAAAATAGCATCTGTTTTTATGATTTTGGTAACAGCTGTTATTTTAGGAAGCATAATTACTTTTATTGGGACAAACCTTGTAAAAGAAATAAAAGCGCTTATATATCAGCGCAACGAAATAATCGGCTGGCTTCAAAGTACCTGGCTTTCGCTTGCAGACTTTATGCAGGACAGATTTGGGAACAGTTTTGAGCTTTTTATAAACGAAAACATAAATTTTTCAAAAATATCAAGCTATGTTTTAGAATATGCAAAACCTATTTTGCAGGGAACAGTTTCGTTTGCGGTAAGCCTCCCCTCGGTACTGCTTTTTGTTGTAGTTACGATTATGTCAACCTACTTTATGAGCAGTGACAGAGAAAGGGTGTCCCGTGCAATCTACCGTTCTCTTCCCAAAAAGCTCCGTGCATATCTTTTGAATATGAATAAAGAGCTCGGTCAGACTTTACTTGCCTATCTTCGTGCCCAGCTTATAATGCTTTGCATAACCTTTGCAGAGCTTACAATAGGTTTTACTCTTATAGGCGGTTCAATAGCAGATTATGCAATTATACTCGGAATATGCATAGCTTTGGTTGATGTATTACCTGTTTTCGGCACAGGCACAGTTCTTATCCCGTGGTCGCTTTATATGTTTGTATTCGGCGATTTTAAAACAGGGTTATTCCTTTTAAGCATTTATATTGTATGCCTTGTTGTAAGACAAACGCTTGAACCTAAAATAGTAAGTCAGCAAATAGGTATGCATCCGCTTATCACACTTTTTGCAATGTATGTGGGTGCAAAGCTTATAGGTGTATTTGGTCTTATTTTAGGACCTATACTTGCAGTAATAATAAAGAAAACGGCAGATGCAGGCGTTTTTGCCGACATATGGAAATATATTAACGTACAGGAATAAAACAATGAAAAAGCTATCACTTACCGTTCCAACTCTTTTGGGAACAGAATCCATTATTGCGGGAGAAATAAAAAATCTGGGTTACGAGCCCGAAACAATATGCGATGGAAGCGTAACCTTTACAGGCGATGCCGAGGCAATATGCATAGCAAATATAAACCTTCGCTCTGCCGAAAGGGTAATGATAAAAATGGCAGAGTTTCCTGCCCGCACCTTTGAAGAACTGTTTGAAGGTGTAAAAAGAATACGCTGGGAAGACTTTGTTGACCGATTTGATGCATTCCCGGTAAAGGGACATTCTTTAAAATCGCAGCTTTCATCTGTTCCTGCCTGTCAGGCAATTATAAAAAAGGCAATAGTTTCAAGACTTTCGCCGGTTTACGGCATTACAGGCACATTTGAAGAAACGGGCGCACTCTTCCCCATACAGTTTGCTCTTTTTAAAGATATATGCACAATTTATATAGATACCTCGGGCAGTAACCTCTACAAAAGGGGATATCGTACCGAAAGCGTGCTTGCCCCCATGCGAGAAACGCTTGCATTTTCAATGGTTGATATGAGCTTTTGGCGAGGGGACAGACCCTTTTTAGACCCCTTCTGCGGAAGCGGAACAATCCCCATCGAGGCGGCTTTGTATGCAAAAAAAATCGCACCGGGACTTCGCCGCAGTTTTGTCAGCGAAAAATGGCGTATAATGGGCGAGGGACTGTATGAAGATGTAAGGGAAGAGGCGAGAAGCCTTGAGGACAGAGAGCTTCAGCCCATAATTTTTGCTTCCGACATAGACCCGCAGGCTGTTGCACTTGCGAAGGAGAATGCAAAAAAGGCAGGCGTTGATAAATATATCCGTTTTTCCGTATGTGATGCATCAAAGGCACCTCTTT
>JAZNQL010000035.1:0-13082 GCA_045590155.1 Clostridia bacterium
CGTTTTGAACAAGATTTGATACACCAATAATTTCATCTTCGGATGGAACACTTTCTGGTGTTTCTGTTGGTATCATTGTATACTTTTCGATATCCGGAACAAAATCTGCAGATACCATTATCGGTAATGCTGTTATAATAAGGCATACCGACATTAAAAGTGCCAAAAATCTTTTCTTCATAAATTTTTCATTCCTTCCCTTTTGTCTATACACTAAAAGGTGTATTTGCTTTACTGTGCTTTCCAAGTACTGATTCTATCCATAATAACTGCAGCTTCAGCACGGGTTGTGTTACCTAAGGGGTTGATTGTGCCGTCAGCATTACCCTTTACTATACCTGCATTTACCATTGCCATTATATCTTGTGCTGCATAGTCAGCTACCAAAGATGCATCAGAAAATGCTGAAAGGTTGCCGCCTGAAAGTCCGTTTTCGCCCAGCAAGCGCATACCTCTTGCACAAATTACCATGAAGTCCTGTCTTGAAATTGGTTCTTCAGGTCTGAAGGTTCCATCTCCCGAGCCGAGAAGTATGCCTAACGCCTGACCTATTGCAACTTCCTTTGAATAGGTAACTGCGGGCAATACATCAGTAAATGTGCAGGTTGCATTATCTGCCTTAAGACCTAATGCACGAACGAGGAACATTGCAAAGTCGCCTCTTGTAATATTTTTTTCAGGACGGTAGTAGTGGTATGCCAAAGAGTCTAACACACCTGCATTATCCATTTTCAAAATGGAATTGAATGCCCAATCGTAACCATCTAAATCACGGAAGCGCATTACGGGTACGCCTGCGATTTCGTTTACATTCTGGGGTTTTATTTCATAAAGGACTGCCGCACCTGCGGGCAAGGTAATGTTTAATACGCCGTTGCCAGAAATATCCTCTCCCTTACCGCCAAACGCTGCTTTACCTGTGAATGCGGTTATATTATGTGTGCCGCCACAGCTTGTGAGGGGTATGGAAAGTTGTTGATCTTCTTTTTTACGGTTTAGGACTACCATATTAACCTGGTTGCCCTTTACATAGGATACTGCCCAATAAGCATCATTTTTAACATTGCTGAAAATGGGATATTCGTCAAATACGAAGGCTTTAAAAGCGTCCTCACGCTCATTATGAGTAAACTCTGTAAGCGGTTCCCAAAGATGAGTTTCGTCAAGATCGTCGCCAGCGTCACTTGCATTTATAAATCTAAAGAAACCGTAGCTACCGCCACCCTCTAAGAATGTCTGGTAAATCATACTACGAAGGTCATCGCCTGATGGGAAGTAGCCTCTCCAGTTCATAACCTGTAAAAGTGAGTTTACAGGTCTGATACCTTGTGTTGCCTCGTCAGCCTCGCTTCTTCTTTGTGCAACGTAGGTAAGGGGGTCTTTGGTGTCGCCAGGATATGGGTCATGACCAAAGATATCTACAAATTTTGCAGCTTCGCCGTATGCACCCTGTTCCATTGACATGACGGGGTGGTTGGGGTCGTTGTTACGAATGGCAATATATGTTTCTCTAAGTTCATCATGCGGGTTACCAGTTCTTGCAAAGGGTTCATCGTTATTTACATATGCATAAACTGCGGGATGGTCCTTAATTGCTGCACAAATAAGCTCGGTATCGTGTCGAAGGTCGGGATGTCCGCCGCCCCTACTATTACTATAAGTTAAGATAAGTCCGTACATACCGCGTGCCCAAAGGTCATCCAAGGTTTTTGTGATTTGTGCAATCTTTTGCTCGTCAGTCATACTTTCTGAACGAGGAATACCTACTTCTGCAACATTTATCTGTGCGTCTATCATTCCGTAGCCGTACTGTCTTTCAATATAATACCATGCATAGGTAGGCATAACGGTTTGACCGTTTTTGCGAAATACGCCGTCTTTTCCAAGATATGTAGGACGGTCATATTTATATACTCTTTCAAAATCAGTTTTTCCGTTTATAGTAGCTTCAATTCTGTATTCTGTTTGCTTTTGAGTTAACCAGGAAAGGTCAAAGTACCAAGTTGCTGTACCGCCTTTTGCCTGCACGCCCTTCTGCTCTGCTACAACCTTTCCGTTAAGTGTTAATGCAAAGTCAACTTTTGCGTCGCGAAGCTCTGGGAATGCCAATAAATCAAGTTCTGCTTCAGCAACGGCTGCGGCTGTCTGGTCAGAATAATAGAAAATCTGGTCGGTATTTACACCTAAGGGGTTTGGCTTTGTGGTGCTGTAAAGTGCCATATCGTCAACCCAAACTGTGCCGACACCGTATCTACGCGCATAATAACGAATATACTTTGTGTTCGGAGGTGTGGTAAATGTTACAGCAGTCTGAACCCACTTACCGCCTGTACCGCTTAGTACAAATAAATCGTCAACCCCTAAATAGGTTTCGGTACCGGGTTCGCCTGTGTAATACTCAACCATAATAACAGTGTTACTTTTGCCACGGGGGTCAGCATCACTTTCTTCTGCTGTGAAGTTTGTATAATACCACATACTTGCCTGGTATTCAGTTTCTGCACTTACTTCAATTTGCTGTCTAACCCAGGGTCTTTGTGCGGGATTGCCGTTAGTGAGCTTAATTGAACGCTCACTTTCGTGACCAAAGGTTTTATCATAAACAACCATCTGGTTATTCTGGTCCCAACCTGCAAAATAGGGTTCCCAGTTCCAGGGGCCAATGTTGTTTGTATCATTTTCAAAATCAGCATTCTGTACAAGGTTTCTGCCACTGCGTATTGCATTGGAATCTGGAACACTCTTTGGTACAGATTTTGGGGGCGTACTGTTTTTTTCTGTATCAGCAATAACTTCTACTGTGCTTGCGGGAGGTTTTACAGTGCTTTCATCCACTTCAGGATTGTCATTTTCTCCGCGTACAGGTCCCATTACTGTTACTTTATCTATAAGAACATCAAGTCCGTTATATGCACCTATGTACATTGATCCTGCAGTTCCGGTTTTAGGTACTGTAAAGTTAAGAGTAATTTCAGTCCAGCGGTTTGTTTTCAGAGGGTAGCTTTGTGCATAGTTCTTTCCAGCGACTGTAACATCTAAAACAAGAACGCCGCTTTTATTTTTTGCATTTGCAAAAAATGACAGGGTATACTTGCCACCCGGCTTCATATCTCTTAATTTGTTAAAGTAAATACGAACCTTGTCCTGTCCTACACCATTAAGGTGTGCGGAATATTTTCCGTCATACGCTTCTTCATCGTAAGCTTCAACAAACTTATCTTTATTGTCCAAAACATTCCAATCCCTGAGTGTTTTACCGTCTGATTTAACTTGTTCAAAGCTGCCGTTTAAGATAAAGTCTTTATCTCCTTCAGCAGCGGTTGCCGCAAAAGGCAAGCTTGTTATAAGAAGACAAAGCGCCATCAAAATAGATAATAATCTTTTTTTCATAAATTTTTTCTCTCCTTCATTTGATCGTACTGCAATTTGCTGATACACCATTTTGCAATTGCAACTTTCAAATACACTCCACAATACATTATCTCACATATATCCGAAAAAGTAAATAGGTAAAATCGACTTTTTTGGATATAAAATAGTCTTATTTAGCCAGCTTTTAACACGTTTTACTTACTAAAGCGTTTTATTTGTCTCCTTAATGAAAAAAAGCTTTCTTTACAGTGCATTATTTACTCGTTTCGTTAAGTAACGCCGTACACCCTTTCAATATATCCTGCCAGGTTTTTTCAAAGTCTCCTGTCCACCATGGGTCGGCTACATCGCCTGGTGTATTTGTATAATCCATTAAAAGAGTAATTTTGTTTTCTGAATCTTCTCCCAATACGCGATTGAGATTTTTTAAGTTTAATCTGTCCATCGCTATTATGTAGTCATAATACGAATAATCAGCTTTTGTTATTTGCCTTGCTGTTTTTCCTTTGCACGAAATTCCATGTTCTGCAAGCTTTTGTCTTGCCGGCGGGTAAACGGGATTTCCAAGTTCCTCGGTGCTTGTAGCACAAGAAGCTATTTCGTATTTATCGACTATTCCCCTTTTCGATACTAAATCTTTCATAATAAACTCTGCCATAGGGCTTCTGCAAATGTTGCCATGACAGACAAATAATATTTTAATCATTTTATTCTTAATCCTTTTAAAATTTGTTTTTGTTCTTTTGTTATTCTGTAACTTTCTACTGCTTTTTGTATGGTTTTGTTATGCACCCACGCGGGCAGTTTATTTTCTTTTATATAAGGAAAAGTAATGTCCCACTGTTTTGCCAAAGCTGTTGCAAAATACCACGCCATCATCATATTTATGTAGTATTCCGAAGATTTTATTTTTGAAACTCTTTTTAAAAATTTTTCGTCGAAATTTTTATCAAGATAATATGTCATAAGCATCTCTATCCCGAATCGTACAGTATAGGTATGCTTTGAAGAAAGCCAGTTTTCGATTTCTTTTAGAAGGTTTTCTGTGTTATTTTTAAAGCTTTTCGGTCTTAATGAGTCGCAGGTTGCCCAATTATCTATATAGGGCAAAAACTTATTCAGCTTCTTTATGCACTCATCAAAATCCTCTATTTCGCAAATTAAAAAAGCATGCAGATTATTTTCTTCATAATAAGCATGAGGAAGTGTTTTTAAAAAAGTTTCTGTTTCCAAATTGTTCTTTATATTTTTTGCAAGCTTTCTTATAAGCGGAATTCTTACCCCTATTACAGTATCTGGATTTATATTTGGCATAAGCTTTGAATGAAAATTTTTATACCCTACATCCTGCATACTGAAAAGTTCTTTTTTTATGTTCATTAACTTATCCCTCAAAGAGTGTTTTTTGCAAGCTCTACAATTTCCCCTACACCGTTTAATATAACGGTTGGACGGTAGGCGTATGTGTTCAATGTTTCCATAGTTGATATGCCTGATAATACAAGCACGGTTGCCATACCGCTTTCAAGACCCGATATTACATCGGTATCCATTCTGTCACCTACCATAACTGCTTCTTTCGAATGGCAGTTAAGCATTTTTAACCCTGTACGCATCATTAAAGGATTTGGTTTTCCGCAAAAATATGCCTGCTTTCCCGTTGCCATTTCTATGGGAGCTGTAAGTGCTCTGCAGGCAGGGGCTATCCCGTTTTCTATGGGACCTGAAAGGTCGGAGTTTGCGCCTATAAGTTTTGCTCCCTTTAAAACAAGGTTTGTGGCTTTGGTTATTGTATCTATATTGTAAGATTTCGATTCTCCAATTACAACATAATCGGGATTTACATCGTTCATATATATACCCGCATTATATAAGGCATTTGTAAGCCCTGCTTCCCCAAGTACATATACACTGCATCCAGGGGACTGTTCTTTTAAAAATTCTGCCGTTGCAAGTGCGCTTGTATAAAAATGCTTTTCGGGTACGTCAAGGCCCATTCGTTCAAGTTTATGATTAAGCTCAAGAGGTGTATAACTGCTGTTATTTGTTAAAAACAAATATTCTTTGTTGTTTTTGCGAAGCCAGTCTATGAACTCTTTTACTCCGGGCAAAATTTTGTTACCGTGATATATAACACCGTCCATATCACATATAAAACCCTTTTTTTCGTTAAAATTTATTATACTCATATTTTCTTCTCCCTTATGCTTTTGTCTGTATAAACATTGTATCATAAAAAAAATAAAATAACAACTGCAAAAGCGTACTTTTTACAACAGGTTTACAAAAAAACACTGCCTTTTTAAGGCAGTGTTTTAATTTTATTATGCTTTATCTTTTTTAGTCCATTTTCTAAGTCCAACCCAAAGAGGCGTTGCTATACACATTGAAGAGTAAGTACCTACGATGATACCTATAATAATGGGTAATGCAAATTCTCTTATTGATGCTACACCCAAAACGTACAATGTTGTAATTGTAAAGAGGGTTGTAAGCGAAGTGTTTAAGGTTCTTGTTAAAGTCTGATTCAAACTTTCGTTTGCAACTTCAGAAAAGGTTCCTTTGTTGTGTTTTGCATTTTCACGAATTCTGTCAAATATAACGATAGTATCGTTTATTGAGTAACCTACTATTGTTAAGATAGCTGCAATAAATGTTGTGTTAATTGAAATTTGGAATATTGAATATATTGCAAGTAAAACTACTACGTTATGCAAAAGACCTAATGTTGCTGCCAAACCTGAACGGAATGTAAATCTTATTGTGATGTATACAAGCATAAATAAAACTGCTATACCGATTGACTTTAATGCATTTGTTAAAAGCTTTAAGCTTGCGCTTGCACTGATGTTTGTAACATCCTGCAATGCATCCTGTGTAAGGTTATATTCTGCTTTTATTGCTTCAACTGCTTTATCACGTGTTTCGGTATCGATTTCGCTTGTTATAATATAAGCTACTGTTTCGTCAACAGTCTGAACTGTGCAATCTGTTCCAATAGTGTCGGTCACAAGCTTTTTAAGATCTTCTTCAACGAAAGCTTCGCCTATATTGATGCTTATTGAAGTGCCGCCTGTAAAGTCAAGTCCAAAGTTTAATCCACCAAAAATAAAGTAGAATATTAAACCTAAAAGTATAATTGCTCCGGAAATTATAAAGAAGATGTTCTTCTTACCAATAAAGTTTATCATTCCGACACCTCCTCTTTAGTTTCGAGCTTTACACCAAAATATTTGGGGTCTTTAACGCCGAGGTTTATAAGTATGTTAAGGTACAAGCGTGATACAAATACTGCTGTTAACATACTTAAAATAACGCCTATTGCAAGTGTTAAAGCAAAACCTTTGATTGAAGCTGTACCAAACTGATAAAGAACTACTGCTGCAATAATTGTGGTGATGTTACCGTCAAGTACTGCGCTTAACGCTCTCTTAAAGCCTGCTGCCACCGCTGTTTTTGCTGTTTTGCCTAATTTAAGTTCTTCTTTAATTCTTTCGAATATAATTACGTTTGCGTCAACCGCCATACCTATTGAAAGAATGATACCTGCGATACCAGGGAGTGTAAGAGTCATTGTGCTCCATTCTTCGGGCAGGAAGTAACCTGCTACAACAAGTGCTACCAAAGCTATATAACCTGCCAAAGCAAGGTCAGCCATAAGACCTAATGCACGGTAGAATACAAGCATAAAGAGCATAACTACTATTATACCTATTAAAGCTGCTACAAGGCTTGTTGAAAGTGCTTTTTCACCTAAAGTAGGACCTACGCTGCGAAGTTCCGATTCAACAAGGCTGAAGGGCAAGTTACCGCTTTGAATCTGGTTTGCCAAAGCCTTTGCCTGTTTTTCTGTAAAGCTACCTGTAATAACACAAGTGGAGCTATCAATTGTTTCGTTTACATAGGGGCTTGAAATTACTTCTTCATCAAGCTTTATGGAAATATAATTCTTCTGTTCCCCTGTTCTCTGGATAGCTTTTGCAGTTGCATCTTTAAACTTTGCTTGTCCATCTGCCGAAAGGGAAAGCTGAACATAATGCTCGTTTGCTCCGTTTTCGGTAGTTTGTCCGTAAACATAAGTAGCACTCTTTACATCGCTGCTGCTTAATACTTCTGCTCCGTCAGCATCTGTAAATGAGAGCTTTGCGGTTGCACCGAGAATCTGTACCGCTTCTTCAGGGTCGGAAATATTAGGAATGGAAATCCTTACTGTTTTATTACCTTCAAGGGCAACTTCTGCATCGTAGTAACCCATGCTGTCAAGACGGCTTCTCATTACTTCCTGTACGGAATCCATTTCTGCCGCTGTAGGATTATCCACACTTGCATCAAATGCAATTATTGAACCGCCTACAAGGTCGAGTCCTTTTGTTATACCGTACTCACTGTCAAGCACACTGGGGAAATAATATGATTCTCCCGAAATGGGCATTGTGATAGTAAAACCGCAAACTGCAGTAAACACAAGCGCCACAGTTACAAGTATGCAGACAATAAGGCCGATAATGCTTTTAACTTTCATTAGTCTTTTCCTCCTTAGTCTTTGCATATTACTAAACAATTATATATCTTTATTGCCTTATAGTCAATAGTTTTTTATTTATTTTTTCTCTTTAAATTTACTCCCAATATACCGCCAAACATTCCTGCCAATATACAAGCAAATATGTTTTTAAAATTGTTTCCGCCAAAAAAAGTATTCTCAAAAGCAAGTTCTGCTATACAAAACATAAGAAAAATATATGTAATTGCCGTAAGTAATCCTACAAGCCAGCCTTTGCTTTTTATTTTGCCTGCGCCCATCATTGCGGCAAAAAATACCGAGATAATCGTTGCCGCTTTTACACAGATATTTATTACAGATTCTGAAACAGGCCCGTATGTTACCAAAAGTGCCAGCAACAAAAGTGCCATTGCTGTAAAAAACATTGAAACTATAACAGATTTGATTGTTTGTAAAAAGATGCTTATAAAGCTGTGATTTGTATTTTCGTATTGCATAATAATCCCCCTTCATACTAAATAGTATTCGGGGGGATCTTATTTTATTCGTCGTCCTTTACTGTAAGGCATTCCTTAACAGCCCATCTGGATATTTTAAGACTTGAACGATTGCTTAATGCACCTGTGTCGATTTCAAGAATTTCATCCTTAACGGCTGTGATTTTGCCCTGTATACCGCCTATTGTTATAATCTTGTCGCCAACCTTTAATGCATCAATCATTGCTTTCATTTCTTTTTCGCGTTTTTTCTGGGGACGAATAAGAAAGAAATAAAAAATAACGAGCATTAAAACCATCATTATGATTCCTGAGTACTGTTGCTGCATAATTTTTATCCTCCAATAGAAATTTTAATATATTATACTATTGTTTTAAAAATTTTGCAAGTTTTTTTTACTTTTTCCAGATTTTTTCGTCTTTGGTCATATCGGTTATAGGAATATCATATATATCTGACAGTGAATCACTTTCATCCTCGTTTTGTGCAGGAGTCATCATAAGTCCCGTACATTCGTTTGCCGAAGCAACATTTGTTGAACCTGCAAAAAAGGTTTCTTCTTCTATATTATAAGGTTTTTGTTTTTTCATAAAAATACCTCCCGTATTATTATATGCACGGAAGGTTTTTTTATTTATTGCACAGTATAATGAGTTCTTTCTCCGCCAATATATTTCGGACGTGTTTTTGCAAAGTTTACACTTGCATTTCCGATTTTGTTATTGTTAAGACGCAGGGGAACCGCAACGTGACGAAGGTGCATGCCTATCATAGTATTTCCTATATCCATACCTGCATCAGCTTTTACAAATTCCACCGAAACCGGTTCTTTCATTTTGCGCCATGCTGCTGTTGCCGCACTTCCACCTGCTTTTGGGGCAGGAACTGCACAAACAATTTCAAGGTTATATTTTATTGCTGCTTCCTTTTCTATTACAACAGCTCTGTTTAAATGTTCACAACAACCTACTGCAAGATATATTCCTGTATTTTCAAGGGCTTGCAAAATTCCGTCAATTATTTGTTCTCCTGTTTCGTAAACGCTGCCTTTTCCTATCTTTTCGCCCATAACTTCACTTGTACTGCAGCCGAGAACAACTATTTGTCCTTCTTTTACTTCTGCTTCCTTTATAAGTTCCTGCATTGCTGCTTTTGCCTGTTCTTTAAACATATTGCACTTCCTTTATAAATCTTTTTTCAAAAGCAAATCGGGGCGTTTTTCTTTTGTTCTTATCAAAGACTGCTCTTCCCGCCATTTTTTTATATTTGCTTCGTGTCCGCTTAAAAGTATATCAGGTACACACTTTCCCATAAACTCGTAAGGTCTTGTATACTGGGGATATTCCAAAAGTCCGTTATAATGCGACTCGGTTTCACAGTTGCCGTTGCCTATAACTCCTGGCACCATCCTTAAAACACAATCTGCTACTGCCATTGCGGGAATTTCTCCACCAGTTAAAACATAGTCGCCTATTGAAATTTCTTCGTCAACTATTTCTTCTATAATACGCTCGTCAACCCCTTCGTAATGACCGCAAAGGATTACAAGATGAGAAAGTTTTGCCAAATCTTTTGCTTTTTGCTGGGTTAAAACCTTCCCTTGTGGCGACATATAAACAACATAGGGTTTATAATCAAGGTCTTTTGCTATACTCATATAAGCATCGTATATAGGCTGGGGTGCCATAACCATTCCGCCGCCCGCACCGTAAGGATAATCGTCAACTCTTTTATGCTTATCTTTTGAAAAATCCCTTATATTTATAAAGTTCATTTGAGTAAAACCGTTTTTCCTTGCCCTGCCTATTACACTGTTATCAAAAACAGCCTCGAACATTTCGGGGAAAAGGGTTAAAATATCAATCTTCATCATCTATCAATCCTTCTATGGGCGTTATTATGATGCGTTTGTTTTCTGTGTCAAAATCCCTCACCACATCATCTATTACAGGTATAAGATACTCTTTTTTCCCATTTTTAACTGTATATACATCGTTACTGCCTGTTTTAAAAACATCGGTTACTTTTCCTAAATTTCTGCCTTCCTGTGTTAAAACGTCCATACCTAAAATATCGGCAATATAAAATCTGCCTTCCGGAAGGGAGGGAAGCTTATCTTTTGGAACAAAAAGCTCCTGTCCTTTTAAGGTTTCGGCAAAGTTCATATCAGGTATTTCGGCAAAATCCATTATAAGTGCTCCTTTATGAACACGGTATCTTTTTATAGTAAGCTTTGTGCCATCTTTTAACAAAACATACTCTATATTATCAAAAAATTCGGGACTGTCGGTATAATAAAGTACTTTTACCTCGCCCGCTATTGCGTGTGTGTTTACAATTTTTCCGCACAAAAGCATAATTATCCTCCAAAAATTGCACAAGAGGGGATTTCTCCCCCCTCGCTTTCCTTAAATAATATCCACTACTACGGTTTTGTTATCTTTTATTGCAGCAGCCTTTATTACTGAACGGATAGCTTTTGCTATTCTTCCCTGCTTGCCGATAACTTTACCCATGTCGCTTTCATTTACATGAAGTTCTAACACGGTAGCCCTTTCATCTTCTCTTTCTGTTACCACAACATCGTCGGGGTATTCAACTAAAGAGCGTGCGATAAATTCAAGTAATTCTTTCATAGTTATTGCCTCCTGAATTTACGAAAAACCGATTATTTTTCGATTATTCCGCTTCTCTTGAGCAGTGATTTTACACTGTCTGTAGGCAATGCACCTGTTGCAATCCATTTTTCAACCTTTTCTTTGTCTATGTTGACTTCGGAAGGATTAGCAAGAGGATTATATGTTCCTACTTCTTCTATAAATCTACCGTCACGGGGATAACGGGAATCAGCTACAACTACTCTGTAAAAAGGAGCCTTTTTGCTTCCCATTCTTCTAAGTCTAATTCTTACTGCCATTATGTGTCACCTCCATATATTTTTCTTTTATTTATCTAAACGGAAATCCAAATTTCTTTTTGGGAATACCGTTTGAAAACTGTTTCATCATCTTTTTCATTGTGTCGAACTGTTTTAAAAGCTGGTTTACATCCTGAACTCTTGTTCCGCTTCCGTTTGCTATACGGATTTTGCGTTTCGAGTTTATAATTGAAGGATTTTCTCTTTCTTCTTTAGTCATAGATTTTATTATGGCTGCAGTTCTGTCCATCTGTTTATCGTCAAGATTTGCTCCTTCAAGTGCTTTTGCATTTATTCCAGGTATAAGCCCTGCAAGCTGACTTATGGGACCCATGTTTTTCATCTGTTCCATCTGGTCCAGAAAATCATTTAAGTCAAAGCGTTGTTCACGAAGCTTTTTTTCAAGTTCTTCTGCTTTTTTCTCATCAAATGCTTCCTGTGCTTTATCAATAAGTGTAAGCACATCGCCCATACCAAGAATTCTTGACGCTAATCTGTCGGGATGAAATTCCTCTATATCTTCAAGCTTTTCGCCTGTGCAGGCAAATTTTATAGGTTTTCCTGTCACAGATTTTAACGAAAGTGCTGCACCGCCTCGTGTATCGCCGTCAAGCTTTGTAAGTACTATTCCATCAATGCCTATTGCATTCTGGAAGCCTTCGGCAATGTTTACTGCGTCCTGACCTGTCATTGCATCTGCTACAAGTAAAATCTCGGTAGGATTTACGGCAGCTTTTATATTCTGAAGTTCTTCCATAAGCTCTTCATTTATATGAAGTCGTCCTGCCGTATCTATTATAACTGTATCAAATCTTGATAAATCGCAGGTTTTTACAGCTTCCGATGCTACCCTTACAGGGTCTTTGCATCCATCTATCGAAAAAACTTCAACCCCGACTTTTGCACCTACAACCTTAAGCTGTTCTATTGCTGCAGGTCTGAAAGTATCGCACGCTGCAAGCAAAGGTTTTTTACCCTTCTTTTTTAAAATACTTGCAAGCTTTGCGCTTGTGGTTGTTTTACCGCTACCGTTAAGACCCGTCATTAAAATAACGGTTGGGGGTTTTGGAGAAACCGAAAGCTTTGAATCTGTACCGCCCAAAAGCTCGGTAAGTTCTTCTCTTACTATTTTTATTATTTGCTGACCTGGGGTAAGACTTTCCATAACGTCACTCCCCATTGCCTTTTCGCTTACTTTATTTATGAATTCCTTGGCTACTTTGAAGTTTACGTCGGCTTCCAAAAGCGCAACTCTTACTTCTCTCATAGCTTCTTTTATATCTTTTTCGGAAACCCTTCCTTTGCCGCGGAGTTTTTTAAATACCCCCTGCAGCTTATCTCCAAGGCTTTCAAATGCCACCTTTGCCACCTATCTTTCCAATATTTCGGTTATACGAGCAACCTTTTCGGATATATTGTTTAACCCCTTATTTTCCGCTTCCTGGGAAATGCTGTCAAGCAGGGTATTGATTTCTTCTGTTTTTTTTGCAAGACCTAAAGCTTCTTCTGTCGCTACAAGCTTTTCCTCGCCTTTTTTTATAAAGTTTCTTACTCCTTGCCTTGTCACTCCTACACTTTCGGCTATTTCGGACAGTGATAAATCCATATTATAATACATATCAAGCGCCGACGCCTGCTTCTGTGTAAGAAGGCTTTCATAAAAGTCCAAAAGCAAACTGATACTGAAATCTTTTTTCATTTTTCCACCCTCTGTAAACTTTTTTTGATTTACAGCAGTTGTATTCTACAACAATTATTCTCTTTTGTCAACACTTTTTTTAAAAAAATTTT
>JAZNQL010000036.1:0-61934 GCA_045590155.1 Clostridia bacterium
CAAGCTATGCTTTATGGAAATAAAAGAAGTTTTTAGAATTTATTTTTCTTTATAAAAAGGCGGTGTAAAAAATCACACCGCCTTTTTATTATTTGCCTAAATAAGCTTTTTTTACTTCGTCGTTTGTAAGAAGCTCTGCACCCGTACCTTCTATTTTAATTCTGCCGGTTTCAAGAACATATCCTCTGTCAGCAGTTTTAAGTGCCATATTAGCATTCTGTTCAATAAGTAAAATTGTTACGCCGTTTTTGTTAATCTCTTTTATTATTGAAAAAATATCACGTACAATAAGCGGTGCAAGGCCAAGTGATGGCTCATCCATCATCATAAGTTTAGGACGGCTCATTAACGCTCTTGCAACAGCAAGCATCTGTTGTTCTCCGCCCGAAAGTGTGCCTGCCATCTGCCACGAACGTTCCTTAAGGCGTGGGAACAGGTCGAACACCCATTTTATATCTTCATCCAAAGAGTCTTTTCTTAAGTATGCACCAATACGAATATTTTCAAGAACAGTAAGGTCTGGGAAGACGCGTCTGCCCTCGGGAACAAGCGTTATTCCCTTTTTTACAACCTGTTCAGCAGAGCGCCCTGTTATATCTTCGCCGCAAAACTCAATAGAGCCGCTTTTTGGTGTAACAACACCCGCAATGCTACGCAAAATAGAACTTTTCCCCGCACCGTTTGCACCAACAAGAGTAATAATTGAGCCTTGTTCCACCTGAAACGAAACATCTCGGACTGCGTTAATTCCGCCGTATGTTATATTAAGATTTTTAATTTTCAGCATCGTCTGACACCCCCAAATACGCCTCGATAACACGAGGATTGTTGCTGACCGATTCAGGTGTACCGTCGGCGATATGCTTACCAAAGTCAATTACATATATACGGTCAGATATGTCCATAACAAGATTCATATGGTGTTCAATAAGTAAAATTGTAAGATTAAATTCATTTCTTATACGACGAATAAATGCGGTAAGTTCTTCTGTTTCCTGCGGATTCATGCCCGCTGCAGGTTCATCAAGAAGAAGCAAGGAGGGTTTTGTTGCAAGTGCCCTTGCAATTTCAAGGTGCCTTTGTTTTCCGTAAGGAAGCGAAGTTGCAAGTTCATCTTTCACATCTTCAAGACCAAGAAGCTTTAAAAGCTCCATTGTTTCTTCTCGCATCTTCTTTTCTTCCGCTGCATTTATTCTGAATATTGCTGAAAAAACATTGCTTGTTTTACGAAGGTGCTTGGCAACAAGAACATTTTCAAAAACGGTCATACTTTTGAAGAGTCTGATATTCTGGAATGTTCGTGCCATACCGAGTTTTGTAATCTGATCAGGTGTTTTTACTATTGACTTTTTATATAAACCCTGGTTTTTACCGGCATATAGTTTTTTAATCTTTCCTTTAGGAAAGTTTTCAATTATTGTTTCGTCGTTAAAACAAACCCTGCCGTTTGTAGGTTGATAAACACCGGTTATAACATTGAAGGCGGTTGTCTTGCCTGCACCGTTTGGACCGATGAGCGCAACAATTTCACCTTCGTTTATTTCCATAGAAAAGTTGTTTACCGCAACAACGCCACCAAATTGCATTGTTACATTTTCTACACGAAGAACATTATTCGGCATTGTTGCTCACCTTCCTTTTAAATTTAATTTTTCGATTTTTAAATAAATCGGGCAGTTCTTTTGTTCCCATAATACCTCTGCGGAAGAAAAGAACAACTATCATAATCACAATTGAAAATACAACCATTCTGAATCCGTCTTTAAGAAGCGGAACTTGAAATCCACCTATAACCATAGGTTCATCAAGAAATCTGAGCCACCACTCGGAGCAGGCAATATACAAAAACGCACCTATACAGGAGCCTGTAACCGAGCCAATACCTCCAGTAACAACTATAAGAAGAATCTCATATGTAAGTACCGATGTAAAAGGTTTTGCCTGGTAAGTTGTAGCAAACATAGCATAAAGTGCACCGCCTACTGCGGCAAAAAATGCAGATATACAGAATGAAAGTATTTTATGTTTTGCAAGATTGATTCCCATAGCTTCAGCCGCTATTTCGTCATCGCGAATTGCCTTGAATGAACGTCCGTAAGTGGAATTTATCAAAAGAACAATAATCGTGATGCAAATTGTAACAATTATTGCGGGAACAACCGTAGAAAGATAAAGTGAGGTTTGCCCGTTAGCACCGATTATATTAAACGAATTTAACGTCGGGAATCCTTTTATCATATTTGCCCCGTTTGTAAGTTTGCCAAGAACGATTTCTCCGCCACCGGGAAGCTCTATAACTTCACACTGGAAGATTGTTCTTATAATTTCAGCAAATCCAAGTGTTGCAATCGCAAGGTAATCGCTTTTTAATCTTAATACCGGAAGACCAATAAAATATGCAAACAAAGCCGCTATTAGTCCAGCAATAATAAGTGCTGTCAGCACTCCCAGTACAAGACTTACCGCTCCCCCTACTCCGTCAAAACCAAACAATGCTCCAAAAGCTTCCTGTATCGAAAAGTTCACAACGCTACCGCCATATTTATAAAAAATGCCATCAGCCGGAACCTTTAAAGAAACAGGCGTTGTAAGGATAGCAAAAGTATATGCCCCAAGTAACATAAATCCTGCGTGTCCCAAAGAGAATAATCCGGTAAAACCATTAAGAAGATTCATTGAAACTGCAATCAATGAATATACAATAACTTTGCGCAGTACCATAAAAAGTTTGGATGTTGGTGTAAACAGTTTAGGTACATTTGGAAAAAGCAGATTTAAATTTTCAATTAAAAGTAAAAGTGCCCAGAATGCAAGAATACAAATCAATGTAATGATGGTACTTTTAATATTTTTCTTTTTATTAATTTCATTCATTAAAAAGCACCTCCATCAAACTTTATCAACAGTCTTCTCGCCGAATATACCCGTGGGTCTGAAAATAAGAATAACAACCAGCACAGCAAAGGTAAATGCATCAGAAAAAACAGAATACGGTGTTGCCTTAATAAGATTTTCGCATATACCTATGATAAATGCACCGATAACCGCACCAGGAATTGAACCAATTCCGCCAAAAACGGCAGCAACAAAGGCTTTAAGCCCTGGAAGAGCACCTGAAACTGCAACAATCTTTGGATAATTCGAAAAATATAACACAGAACCAATCGCAGCAAGTGCCGAACCAATAACAAATGTTACCGAAATAACATTGTTGATTTTTATACCCATAAGTCTGCTTGTTTCGAAATCTTTTGAAACTGCACGCATTGCCATTCCAATTTTAGTATGATTGATAAGAAATGTAAGCAATACAACAAGCAAAATTACCGCCGGCAAGGTTACAAGTGTTGCTACGGTTTGTTTTGTACCGAAAATATCAACTGTTCTTGCTAAAAACGGTATTACAGGATATGTCATAGGTTGTCCGCCTGTAAGATATGTAATTACATTCTGCAAAAGATAACTTACACCTATTGCAGATATCATAACACTCATACGGGGAGCCTGTCGAAGTGGCAAATATGCCGCACGTTCAATGCAAAATCCCAGAATGATTGTTACTATAATTATCACAGGTATAGCGACAGATAATGGCAGTATTGCCGAAAACCAGATAAGCATCATACCTGCCACCATAAACACATCCCCGTGGGCAAAGTTGATAAGACGCAAAATTCCGTATACCATAGTATATCCGATAGCGATAAGAGCATATTGACCGCCAACAGAAATTCCTGTCAGCAAAGTTGTTATCATAGATTGCACTTATGTTACCTCCTTTTTAAAAAACAAAGTTCTTTACAATCTCGAAAAAAGCGGGTATACCGCTGATTTAGAGACTGCAAAGAAAATCACATATACGCTTGGCGGGAATTTCCCGCCAAGCGTACGAATAAATATCCAGACTTAAATTATTGTGCTTTCTGAACTGTTTCCAGTTTCCATGAGCCTGTGTTTGTTTCAACAGTTTTAATATAAGCTGTATCACGGATAGCATCGCCGATTTCGTCAAATGCGATTTCGCCTGATACACCAGTGTATTTTACTGTTGGAAGAGCAGCCTTAACGGCAGCCTTATCTGCAGAGCCTGCAGCCTTGATAGCTTCAAGTGCTACATAGTAAGCATCGTAACCCATTGCAGTTACAGCAGAAATTGTATCGTCGCCACCATTTGCAGTTTTTGCATCAGCGTTGGTGTTAATATAATTCTTTATGCCTTCGTCAAATTCAGGAGAACCACCTTCCTGATAGAATGTCGAAACATAAAGTTTGGTATCTGTACCTTTTGCTGCTTCAAGAACTTTGTTGTCGTCAAGTGTGTCAGATCCAAGGATAGGAAGACCGATTCCGAGTCTTGCTGCCTGTGAAACAATCTGTGTTGCATAAGCAATTGAAACAGGTGTGAAGATAACATCACAACCTTCAGCTTTAGCAGTGTTGAGGTACTGTGTGAAGTCAGCAGTGTTTGTTGGGAAGTCAGCCTTTACAACTTTTCCGCCAGCTGCTGTAAATGTCTGTTCGAAGAATGTGAGAAGTCCCTGATCGTATTCGTTACCAAGTTCGCCTAAAAGATATGCTTTCTTTGCGCCAAACTTTTCTTTAGCAAAGTTTGCAAGAACTGAACCCTGGAAGGGATCAAGGAAGCAAATTCTGTAATAATGTTCATTACCCTTTGTAACGTTAGGATTTGTGCAGGTAATACCCATTGCAGCAAGACCTGCCTGGTTGAATGTATCGCTTGCAGCCATCGAAACGCCGGAGCCGTAAGAACCGAGAACGATTGAAACATCCTTATCAACCAAAGTTGCTGCTGCCGAAGGAGCCTTATCAGTTGTTGAACCATTATCTGAGTAAACAACTTCTATTTTATACTCAACACCATTAAGAGTAATTGTGGGTGTTTCAGCATTTGCATACTGAACACCAAGAAGTTCTTTTTTACCGCCCGAAGCAGAGTCCCCGGTAAGAGGTTCAAATACACCGATTCTGATAACATTACCATCGGCACCTTCGCCACCATTTGATGCAGGAGCACAACCTGCAAATGTTGCACCTACCATAACAAGTGCAAGAGCTAAAACTAATAACTTTTTCATCTTTTTTCCCTTTCCTTCTTATGTTAAATTTAATTACTGTTTAAAATTTGCTGTATGCAAATTCTAAACACGTTTACATTATATCACATATTATTGGAAAATTCAATTAAAATAGGAAAATTTTTATTATGACCTTTGTCCTTCATTTTTTACGAAATGTTTTTAAATACGAATAGCCGACAAAAACACGGGCATCACTCTTTTTGCATAAGAGCAAAGTGAATATTCTCCGTTGCATAAACACCAATCGTATATTAAGGCTCTTTCACTCATTGCATAAAGCTTCACGATTTCGTTTACCGTCATTTCAGATGTAAGTTCCCTTCTCTCCTGTCCCTCTGCTACAATTTTACGAAGCAGTTTATAATAAGAACGTTTACTGTCCAAAAGATGTTTTTCGCCTTTTGTTACAAGTTGTGTGGAATAAAGTCTTGTTAAAAGTTCAATATCTATTCTGTCTTCAATAATTGAAAAGAGTTTTGCATTAAGGTATAAAAGTTTATCAAAGCAGGACATATTTTCGGGAAGTTTTTTCTGAAGGTTTATATATTCCTCGTCAAATATATAAGAAAGAGAGCCTAAAAGAGCGTCCTTC
The DNA here is from genome assembly GCA_045590155.1 of Clostridia bacterium. Lineage (GTDB taxonomy): Bacteria > Bacillota > Clostridia > UMGS1883 > UMGS1540 > JAZNQL01. Next base: position 5,692 of record JAZNQL010000036.1, read on the forward strand.
CCTTCAAAATAGTGGTAAAAAGAACCCTTCGACGTCCCTGATTTTTCTATAATTTCTTCTACCGTAGTATACTCATATCCCTGCTCATAAAACAAATCCCATGCAGCATTTATAATTTTACCTTTGGTGTTTCTGTCGTTTTTCTTTGACATATTGATACCTCTTTTATTAAAGAATGTTCAAATTTTATTTTGATTTGAAAAAAGCACCGACCTTTTATGTCGATGCTTTTTGTGGCGTGCCTGAAGGGATTCGAACCCCTGACCTCATGGTCCGTAGCCATGCACTCTATCCAGCTGAGCCACAGGCACTTATTTACAACGTTCGTTATTATAGCATACTTTTTTTGAAAATGCAACCTTTTTTTGAAAAATATTTTTATTTTTAAGTTATTGTTTATTTTTTTACATTTATGTGTTATAATTAAATCAATAATTTTATTCAAAGGAGGACTAGTTATGAAAAAAAGAGTTATTACATTAGTTATAACCTTTGTTTTTTTACTTTGCTGTCTTCCTGTATCCGCAGATAAAATTTTCGATTTTAATAAAGCTTCTTTTTGGCATGGAGGCGAATTTACAAAGGATGGTATAATTGTGTCAAATCCAGTAGATTCATCCCAGGAAGAAGGAGTGTATCATCTTCTTGATTTCACATCCAAAATCCCGCTTTATAAAAATACAATGTATACTCTTTCTTTTGAAATATGCGCAAATATGGACTCTTCATCCACAATCTCTGCAAGAGCCTCTTTTTCTTACGCGCATAACGATATTTTAATGACAGTAAGCGGCATTTCTACCGAAAACCATCATATTTCCGTGCCTTTTGCAAGCGGAAGCGAAGGATATTTCGGTTTGTGTTTCTATCTTCTTGGAGAAAGTGAAGAAACTACTTTTAATGTAAAAAATATAACATTAACAGAAGGTTCATATAAACCTATCAGTATGAACGTTTCGGGAAAATCAAATTTATATATACCCGAAACAGGATATATCTCTTATCCCTATTATGCAATTACAACCGATTACCAAAATTTTGCATTATCTCTTCTTGATGGCAAAATTCAGGTTGAAGGGGAATTGCCTCAAGGAGTTTCTTTCAATTCATCAACCTTTGCTGTAACAGTGACCCCAGACGCTTTTGAAGGAGATTCCTTTTATCTCAAAGCTTACCCTTCTGACGGTTCTAACTTAACAAGCAACATTTTTAAGGTTACTTTAACCAAAAATCTTATATCAAACGGCGATTTCGAAAATTCAACTGATGATATGTGGGATTTAAGTAATGTTTCTATTCAAAACGAAGATTCAAATAACTTTGTGTTATTGAATACCATCCCTTTGGGAGCCGAGACTTATACTGCCTCCCTTACTTCAAACTATAACTATTATCTCACTTCTGGAAGCCTTTACACATTACGTGCAAAAGTAAAATCGTCAAAAGATTTCGTTTCATCCACTCCAGTTGTTTCTTCTTTTTTTGACGGTACAGCAGTTTCGTTTAATATATCTGACATAGGAACAGAAAACTGGCAGGAAATAATATGCGGTTTTGTTCCTCAAAGTTCGGGCATTTACGACTTGGTTTTAAATTTTGAAAGTTCCGACTCGCGCCCTGTTTTTGTAGATGATATATCTTTTTCAGCCGACACTCTTAAACCTTCAAAAATACTTTTTTCACTGCCAAAACATATTTCAGCACCTACAAGCGATTACCTATATATGCCCATTTTAATGCAAAGTGTTGATCAGTTAAGTAACCCTGTGTCTGACATTCCCGTTGCTTCGGTTTTTCCTGATAATACAGGTGTTTCTGTCTCTGATAACACTCTTATTGTATCTTCGTGGGCAAGCGAAGGCGTTTATTTAATAAAAGCAGAAACTCCTTCCGGAGCAAAAGGAACATACAATCTTATAATTAACAAAAAAAGTATAGGCGGAGGAGATTTCGAACATTCAACCTTTGATAATTACTGGATAACCGCTCCCCCTTCTGTTTTTAGCATAAACTCATTTTATAACGGGACAAAGCCCAAAGAAGGTTCTTGTTTCGGCATTCTTTATATGAACGGAAATGTAAGTGCATTGCTTTCATCCTCTGTCGGCAGATACGACAAAGGGAAAAGCTATGTTTTTAATGCAGATGTGTTTAAAAATTATTCTGATATTGACACCATGGTTACAGTTTTAATTGCAGGAACACAAAGTTCTTCTTTTGAAGAAAGTATTGTTGTAGGTCAATTTTTATTATCAAGCGAGTACAGTACCGTTACAAGAGTTTTCACTCCTTCTGAATCGGTAACAGGACGTCTTATGATAGCTTTTAATACCCCTGAAGAACATGATTCACAGGTAATTTTACTTGATAACATTAAAATTACACCAGCAGAGGTTAATGCACAAAGCGTTTTTATATATGGCTCGCCGTTTGTGGAAAGAATGGTAAGCGGAACATACTCTTTTTCTTCTAACTTTGGAGGAACCGATGCAAGCACCTTTCGTTGGCTTGTATCAACTGATAAAAACGGTGTATTTCTGCCAATTTCGGGAGAAACATCAGACGAACTGTCTGTAACAGAAAATCTTAACGGAAAATATATTAAATTCGAAGTAACTCCCGTTTCTTTGGAAGGTCCTGTTTCTGGTGCAAGTGCTACTTCGCCCGCAATAGAAATAGGCAAACAAATACCCGACTATTCAAGTTATGTCCCCGATACCATTACACCAACCCCCGAGGAAACTCCGCATCCCCCGTCTTTAGACGAAACAGATAAAATTCCTTCCGAAATTTATTTGAATCCAGTAGATTTATTTTACTTTGAACAGTTTACCGATTCAATATATTATTTCGATATGGTAGGCCATTGGGCGGAAAATGATGTAAAACTCATGTCCAGTGCAGGCATAACAAACGGACGCAACGACCAACTTTTCTTTCCTAACGATTATATAACAAGAGCTGAATTTTCAGCATTTTTAATACGCTCGTTTAATTTAGCTCCCCTTTATTATACAGGCAATTTTTCCGATGTTAAACAATGGCAATGGTATTCGGGTGTAGTTGAAACTGTTTACAAGTATCAGCTTGCACAAGGTCTTGGGAATGGAATTTTCGGACCCGAGCTTCCTCTTACAAGAGAACAAATGGCAGTTATGATTATGCGTGCCTACAAAAAATCAGGTGCATCCATACCGGAAAATTCACAAGATGTAAATTTTAACGATAATACTAAAATAAGCGTTTGGGCAAAAGAAGCTATAAATAACGCCGTAGCTTTAGGCATTTTAATAGGTAACGAAGATAATACTTTTGCTCCTGCCCGTTATGCTTCACGCGCTGAAACTTTAACAGCTATAAAACGTATGATTATAACAATTTATCAAAATACTTCCAAAAATTCACATAACAACATATAATATTAAGGGTGATTTTTTTGGATAACTTTAAAGAAAGTATGTATATAGGACCCATGATATATTTCGGCACATACCCTATTCCATTTACAGGAACGTTGCCAGACAGTTTAAAGGCGTTTCAGGGTATTTCTTATCCCAATATGATGCCAAATGTTTTAGAACCTGCACCACGCCTTTTGCCATCAATAGGTAATTTCCCCGAAGATTTTGAACAAGAACTTATACCTGATAACTAATAAAACCTCGCTTTAAATGGCGAGGTTTTATGTTATAATAAGAATACGGCACAGTATATACTGTGCCGTATTAACGTTTTCATTAAATTTATTAGTACATGCCGCCCATGCCGCCCATCTGGGGAGCAGCAGGAGGTGTAGGTTCAGGCTTATCTGCAACGATTGTTTCGGTTGTAAGAACCATTGATGCTACGCTTGCAGCGTTCTGAATCGCAGAACGTGTAACCTTTGTAGGATCAACAATTCCTGCTTTTACCATATCAACATATTCGTTACTAAGAGCATTATAGCCTATTCCTTTTTCGTTTGCTCTGATTTTGTCAATTATAACAGAACCTTCAATGCCTGCGTTGAATGCGATCTGTCTTACAGGTTCTTCAAGAGCTTTTAAAACGATGGAAACGCCTGTCTTTTCGTCGCCTTCCAATGTTTCTTTTAAAGCTTCTACTGTATCAATAGCGTTGATGTATGCTGTTCCACCACCGGGGATAATACCTTCTTCAACAGCTGCTCTTGTTGCTGCTAAAGCATCTTCTACACGAAGTTTCTGTTCTTTCATTTCTGTTTCAGTTGCTGCACCAACTTTAATTACTGCAACACCGCCGGAAAGCTTTGCAAGTCTTTCCTGAAGTTTTTCGCGGTCAAAATCAGAATTTGTTTCTTCTATCTGTGCTTTAATCTGTGCAACTCTGTCAGCAATAGCCTTTGAATCGCCGGCACCATCAACAATAATTGTGTTTTCTTTCTGAATCTTAACCTGTTTTGCAGTACCAAGCTGTGCTATTGTAGCATCCTTAAGGTCAAGACCAACTTCTTCCGAAATTACCTGACCGCCGGTTAAAATTGCTATATCTTCAAGCATAGCCTTTCTTCTGTCGCCAAATGCAGGAGCCTTAACTGCAACGCAGGTAAATGTTCCTCTTAATTTATTAACAATAAGTGTTGATAAAGCTTCTCCTTCAAGGTCTTCCGCAATTATTAAAAGTTTTTTGCCCTGCTGAACTATCTGTTCAAGCATGGGTAAAATGTCCTGAACGTTTGAAATCTTCTTATCTGTAATAAGAATAAGAGGATCATCCAAAACTGCTTCCATTTTTTCTGTATCGGTTACCATATAAGGTGTAATGTAACCACGGTCAAACTGCATACCTTCAACAACTTCGCTGTATGTTTCTGCTGTTTTTGATTCTTCAACAGTTATAACACCATCTCCGCTTACCTTTTCCATAGCATCAGCAATAAGCTGACCTACTGCTTCGTCTGCTGCAGAAATTGCTGCAACACGTGCAATATCTTCTTTTCCGTTTACAGGCTTGCTTGTTGATTCAATGTAAGCAACAACCGCATCTACTGCCTTTTTAATACCCTTTTTAACTATCATGGGGTTAGCGCCGGCAGCTATGTTTTTCAGTCCTTCTCTTACAAAAGCCTGTGCTAAAAGAGTTGCTGTTGTTGTTCCGTCGCCGGCAACATCGTTTGTTTTCGTTGCAACTTCTTTTACAAGCTGTGCACCCATATTTTCAAAGGGATCTTCTAGTTCTATTTCTTTTGCTATTGTAACACCGTCATTTGTAATTAAGGGTGCGCCGAACTTTTTATCTAAAACTACATTTCTGCCTTTGGGGCCAAGTGTAATTTTTACTGTATCTGCCAGTTTGTCAACGCCAGCCTGAAGAGCTTTTCTGGCTTCTTCGCCGAATAAAATATCCTTTGCCATTATAAATTACCTCCTAATAATTAGTCAACCTTTGCCAGAATATCGCTTTGCTTTAAAATAATATATTCAACATTATCAAGTTTTACTTCTGTGCCTGCATATTTGCTGATTATTACTTTATCGCCTACTTTAACTTCCATTGTAATTTCTTTACCGTCGCAAACTCCGCCAGGGCCTACTGCAACTACTTCAGCCATCTGGGGCTTTTCTTTTGCTGCACCGGGAAGAACTATTCCGCTCTTTGTTGTTTCTTCGCTTTCGAGCATTTTTATAACTACTCTGTCAGCTAATGGTTTTATTGTCATAACTAATACCTCCTATGGATTTTTAGCACTCTCGTCTTACGAGTGCTAACCCTTGTTTATATTACTCATTATGAGTTTTTTTAGCAACTCCTGAAAAACGATAAATAAAGCCGTTTTTTGTATTTTTAAACAGTTTTTCTTTATTTTTCTTTGAATTACTTAATTTTACTTTGTATTCCTCTCTGTTATCTGATATTCAAACTTTTCTTTTTTAAAAACCCTACCGCCTAAAAATAAAACAAGTACTATCGATAATATTGCAGTTATTATGCTTGATAAATCGGCTGCAACCTCTCCAAATATAGAGTTTACAATAAAGTATACCAAAACAACCAGAATAATAGGTAAAATGTATATCGTAAAAGACATAGCAAGAAAAGGTGTTGGTTTTATAGCTATTTTTACCTTCTCTCCAACTTCTGCCCCAGCTACATTTTCAACCCACTGTGTAACCTCTTTATTTCCGCACAGATTACATTCGCTGCAAGCTTTGTCACAATCAGGATTTTTAATTATATTTACCAGAGCCTTTTTATTTTTGGTTTTAAGTACTATTCCGTATTGCTCCATTATATTGCTCCGTACATTTCTCTTACGTCTGCTTCTGTAACATCAAAAATAGCAGAATTTATTTTAGGATTACTTACACAAATATCTGTAAACTTATTTATTTCTTCTTGCGAAAGATTAAGTTTTTGAGGAAGATGGCTTTTTAAAACATCTATTAAAAGGTTCATTCTGTTACTGTCGCCAAATAATGGTGCAACCTCTTTGCATCTTTCAAAATTATATTTTTGTGCTAACTCCAAAAACGGAACAAGCAGGTATCCGTTCGCAAGACCGTGATGAATATTCTTATAACAAGTCAGATTATATCCCAGAAGATGCACAATGGTTGTTCCGCTATGTGCAATTGCAGCTCCTGCGAGCATAGAACCCAAAAGCATATGCACACGCACTTCTTTCCCGGGATCTTTTTTCTTTGTATGAGTAAGTCCTAAATATATATGCTTCATAGCTGCCATTGCATACATTTCAGATATATCATCTGTATTTTTACAGAGCAAACTTTCAAGGGCATGGCTTAATGCATCAAGACCTGTATTAAAAGCCGTTTCAGGCGAAAGGGACCTTGTATACTTTTCATCCAAAAACGCCGCACAAGGAAAAATATCGTCTCTTTTCAATGTTTGTTTTCCGTAATTTACAGTGAGCACTGAATAAGGAGTTACTTCACTTCCAGTCCCTGCCGTTGTAGGGATTGCAATTATTGGCAAAGCTTTGTTTGGTGCATTATCATAAACCTCCATAACATCAATGCTATTGGTAGCATAAACCGCTATTGCCTTAGCTGCATCCAAAGGAGATCCTCCACCAATACCTATTATAAAGTCTACCCCTTCGCTTTTTGCCATTTTTCCTCCCTCATAGCAATTTTCGGGAGTGGGATTATTTTCTACTTTGTCAAAAATAGCGTATTTTATACCTGCCTTTGTAAGCACTTTTGCTACATCATCAAGCGCTCCGCTTTTTTTGCCCGAGCTTTTTCCCGTTACTATAAGTGCTTTTTTTCCTAAATTAAAGATATCTGCATTTTCAAATACTGAATTTTCTCCTATATACACTTTTGTAGGTATGCATAGTTTCATTTTTTCATCTCCTTTAATCAGAATGCTTTTCCAGTAATTCTTTTCTTGTATTCCACAAATTCCTTGACATATCAACATAATATTTATGAGGATTTTCAAAGCGTTTTACTTCGTCCCACAGATTATCAACCTGCTCTGCACAATATTTTCTAACCTCTTTCAAATCGGGAATTTCATAAATTTGTTTTCCTTTTTCGAATATTTTGTGCAATAAAGGCTTTGCCTCATAGTCAGATATTTTTTTACGTTTCCATGTGTGATCAGGGTCAAAAAGCTCGTAAGTTTTTCCAAAATCAATTTCCTCGTCATGCAACGCCATAAGGTCAGCAATTGCCTTTCCGTTTGTTTTATCAAAAAGTCTGTAAAGTTGTTTAAACCCTGGTGTAGTGATTTTTTCTACATTTTCGCTCATTTTTATTTTGGGAACCATTTCCCCATTTTTATTCCACACTGCCGCAAGCTTATAAACACCGCCAAAAACAGGTTCTGAACGTGAGGTTATAAGTCTTTCTCCAACACCGAAGGAATCTATCTGTGCCCCTTGCATAAGTGTATCTCTTATAATATATTCATCAAGAGAATTTGAAACAACTATTTTACAGTCAGGCATACCATTTCTGTCAAGCTCTGCACGTATCTTTTTTGTAAGATAAGTAATATCTCCGCTATCTATTCTTACACCGCTAAGGCGATAGCCTTTTTTAGATAAAACCTCTTTATGCACTCTTATTGCATTCGGAAGTCCGGATTTTAAAACATTGTAAGTATCTATTAGCAATGTACAGTTTTCGGGATAAATGTCAGCGTATGCCGCAAAAGCGTCAAACTCCGAATCAAAAAGCTGTACCCAACTGTGAGCCATAGTTCCAAGTGCAGGAATATTGTCTCTTATATCCGAAATAGTACAAGCCGTTCCCACACATCCGCCAATATATGCTGCTCTGGCACCCGAAATAGCACCATCAATTCCTTGTGCACGTCTTGAGCCGAATTCCATTACAGGTCTTCCCTGTGCCGCTCTTACAATTCTGTTTGCTTTTGTTGCAATTAAGGATTGATGATTTATCAAAAGAAGTGCCATAGTTTCGATAAGTTGTGCCTGAATGGCAGGACCTTTTACTACAATCAGGGGTTCTCCCGGGAAAATAGGAGTTCCTTCTTTTACCGAATATAAATCGCACTCAAATTTGAAATTTCTTAAATATTCTAAAAACTTTTCAGAAAAAATCTTCTTATCTCTTAAGTACTGAATATCAGTTTCCGAAAAAGAAAGTGAATTCAGATACTGAATAAAATGTTCGAGTCCTGCAAAAACAGCATATCCGCCACCATCGGGAACTCTTCTGAAAAACAAGTCAAAACAAGTTTGCATATCGCCTACCCCATTTTCGAGATATCCGTTTGACATTGTAAATTCGTAAAAGTCAGCCAGCATTGTAAGGTTATCTTTTGTTGTTAAATTCATCTTGCATTCTCCCTTGTAAAGATAAAGGTGGCAAAAGCCACCTGTGTTTTTTAATATTTTTCTTTATCATCCGTTTTCAAGTGCATCACGAAGCCAGTATTCAGCAATATCCATTGCTGCAAACATACCTTCTCTGTTTGCCTGCTTTATAACTTTTTGCTTTGCACCATTCATGTGAAGCTGTATAGTTATATCTGTTGACAGCTCAAGTTCTCCCTGCTTTTCAGAATTGTTTATAATCAATAAAATAATGTACTTATCTTCAGGATTGCCGTAGTAAATCATATTACCACGTCTTACCAAAGGGGTTCCTTTATATGTTAAAATTTTTTGTTCTGACATTTTATATCCCTCCTATTTTTAATAATTATAGCATATTTTGGAAAGTCTGTAAAGATAATTTTTTAAAAACGACGCGACTTCTTAGGGGAAAGTTAATTTTGAATTGATATTTCCCTCTGATAGTGTGCAAAAAACGCAGACATACGCCAGTATGTCTGCGTTTTTTTAATCCCCGCCCAAAAACCATTTTTTTAAAATCCCGCTTAAAGATTGAATGAAAGTTTTTCTCTCGACATCCTCTGTTGCAACAAGCGGTATTTCGCCTATAAACTCTTTATCAAGATAAAATTTCACAACCCCTGCCTTATCGCCTTTTTTAACAGGTGCCTGTAAATTTTCAAATAATTCTATCTTGTTTGTAACCTCATTTTGCCTGCCTCTGTTTACTAAAACCGCCAAGGGCTCACAGCATGCAACTGCAACACTTTCATTTGTTCCTTTAAGAACAGGAACGTAACCTAAAACCTCTTCAACATTTGCTATTTTTGATAATCTGTAATTTGCAAATCCATAGTCAAGCAACGCTGCAGCATCAGAAAATCTTTCGTTACTTGTGGGAGCCGCCATAACAACGGCAATAAGCTGCATATCATCTCTTTTTGCAGTTGCACTCAGGCAAAACAATGCTTTGCTTGTAGAGCCTGTTTTAAGACCATTTATTCCATGATAAGAATTTAAAAGCTTGTTTGTATTTGCAAGTTCAGTTTTTCCGTCTCTTAAATAATCAAGCCATATCGTTGTAAAATCAAAAATTTCTTCATATTTTATAAGTTCCCTGCTCATAAGAGCAATATCATGTGCCGTAGTCAAATGATTTTCATTGTCAAGCCCATTTGGATTTACAAAATTTGTATTATTCATTCCAAGCTCTTTTGCACGATTATTCATCATTCGCACAAATTCGCCTTCGCTGCCCGCAATGTATTCTGATATTGCAATACAGGCATCGTTTGCAGAAGCAATGCTTATTCCTTTTATAAGGTCATGCACGCTCATAAGCTCCCCGGCTTCTAAAAATATCGTGGTACCCTCTATTCCTTGAGCATTTTTGCTTATAGGGACCATATCATCCATTGTTATTTTTCCTTCTGCTATTGCTTCCATTGTAATAAGCAGAGTCATAATTTTAGTAACCGAAGCGGGCGGTAACTGCTGATTTGAATTTTTTTCATAAATTACAGTTCCACTTTGTGCCTCCATTAAAATTACCGAAGGCGAGGATATATTGATTATAGGTTCTTCCTCTGCCGATACGGGTATACTGATAAATAAAAATAAAAAACATAAGATTAAAGAACAAAATTTTTTCATACACATTCTCCTTTAATCTTATGTTAACCATTAAAGAGTCAATATACACTGTATTTTATTTGTAAATTTCAGGCTCTTGGATGAGCTTTTCTGTATATATCTGCAATCTTATTTTCTCGAATTTTTGTATAGACTAGTGCAGAAGCTGGGTCTGAAAGTCCCATAAGAGTTTGTATAGAACCTAAATCCGCTCCGTTTTCCAAAAGATGTACCGCAAACGAATGCCTTAACATGTGGGGAGTTATTTCCTTTGAAATATCTGCTTCATCGTTATATTTTTTTACAATTTTCCAAAACCCCTGACGAGACATTCTTTTTCCGTCGCAATTTACAAACAGAGCTATCTCATTTTTTTCGTGTACCATTTCAGGCCTTACCTTTTTTAAATATGTATTTAAAACCGAAACAGCTTTTCTCCCAATAGGAATTTTTCTTGTATGGCAAACTAATGTTGAGGTCCTTAAGTTTATATCATATACGTTTATGTTTATCAGTTCCGAAATTTTTATTCCGCTTGCATATAAAAGTTCAAGCATTGCTTTATCACGCAAGCCTTTGTTTGTGTTCTGGTTTGGAACACTCAAAAGCCTGTCCACTTCATCTATTGTTAAAATTTCAGGGAACTTTCTTTCCACTTTTGGTTTTTCAATATTTTTTACAGGATTGCTTTTTATTCTGTTTGTTTCTTTCAAAAAAGAATAAAAAGCTCGCAGTGATGATAAATTCCTTGCTATTGTAGAATCTCCGCTTCCTTCACTTCTTATGTTAGAAATGTAACTTTCCACATCTTTTCTTCTTGCCCTTACAGGATTGCCAAAAAATGTCCAGAAATGTTCTATATCGCTTACATAAGCCTTTACTGTATTTGCAGAAAGTCTTTTGGTATCTTCCATATATTTTATAAAATTTTCAAGCGTTTTTCTCATAATCCTTCTCCCATAATAATTTTCAGTAAAGGAAAAGATATATATCCTTCAACCATACTTCCAGCACACATAAAAAGTGCAAGAATAAATGCCGACAAAGTGTATGCAATAAAAGTTTTTTTAATATTTCCTTTTGTTATTTCTTTTGAAAAATTTATACTTAAAACTGCCATAAAGATACTGGAGGCAAGAACGATTATATTATGCGGCAAAACACTGCCAAGCGATGCAAGCAATCCTTTCCCACCCGCAATTTTCAAAAAAGAGCCAACAGTAAGACCGACAGAATATCCCTTCAAAACAATTATAATAACCGATAAAAACATTCCTGCCAGCGTAAGTCCCGAAAACCATATAAAAAAGGATAAAATCAAATTATTGCAAAGCGACTGTTTAAAAAATGCGTGTGCAGATTTTTCTCCTGATAAAGTTAAAGCAGAAGAAATCTCTGATACTTCTTCTGCTGAAAGTTTTCCCGCTGCAGTACTCCCGAAAATTATTCCCAAAATAAGTGCTGCACATATAATGAAAAACGAAACTTTTTTGTTGTTGCTTATTTTATTCATAGCATAATATATCCTTCCGCTTTTGTTTTTATACAGTCTATATGTATGTCCACAAAAGCAAAAATATGCTATTTACTCATTTTTTTACTTTTTTCAAAGCATGCCTGCATAGCTTCCATTATGCTGTTTCTGAATCCAGTTTCTTCAAGCTTTTTAACTGCATCAATAGTAGTTCCTCCAGGTGAGCACACCATATCTTTAAGCTTTGCCGGATGCACGTTTGTTTCAAGTACCATTTTTGCCGCACCCATACAAGCTTGTGCCGCCATCATTATAGCATCATCTCTTGTAAGCCCTTGCGAAACTGCCGCATCAGCCATAGATTCAATCATCATAAATACATACGCAGGACTGCTTCCGCTTACCGAAACTATCGCATCCATAAGCGATTCCGGAACAACAACCGTCCTACCTAAAGAAGCAAAAATTTCTTTTGCTTTTTCAAGCTCATCAGCATCGCAATTTTGTTTTGCCGACAAAGCTGTCATAGCACATCCTACCAAAGCAGGAGTATTTGGCATAACCCTTATAACATTTACATTTTTTAAATAACCTTCTACAAAGTCAATACTTATACCTGCCGCAATAGAAATAACTGTTTTACAGGTTTTGCCTGCTATTTCTTCTAAAACAACAGGATAAATATTAGGCTTTACAGCAAGAATCAAAACATCTCCAAATTCTGCTGCTTCAATATTCGAGCCGGTGTTTATTCCCATATCCTTAAAGCTTTTAAGTTTTGTTTCATCCTTATCGCTCATAAAAATATCTGCAGGATTCATTGTATTACAAAGTCTCCCCGCAATAGCACCTGCCATATTACCTGCGCCTATAATACCTATTTTCATTTTCAAAAGTTTCCTTTCAAAAAGGCTTCTAGTCTGTCAAGTCCTTTTTCTATATTTTCCATAGATGTAGCATAAGACCAACGAAGATACCCGTCCGCGCAGAATCCTTCTCCCGGAACAAGGGCAACATTTGCTTTTGTAAGCAATGCATTTGCAAAATCGTCTGCCGAATTTATTACAGAGCCGCATATAGTTTTACCTAAAAGGTCTTTTATGTTCATCATTACATAAAATGCACCATTTGGCATAAGTGCTGAAATTCCGTCCATTGAATTGATTCTGCTAACCATATAATTACGGCGTTTTACATATTCTTTTTTCATTGTCACAACAAACTCAAGTCCTCCGTCCAAAGCCGCTATTGAAGCTGCCTGTGCTATCGAATTCGGGTTTGATGCCGCATGGCTTTGGAGGTTAGCCATTACTTTTGTAATTTCAGCATTTGCCGCTGTGTATCCTATTCTCCAGCCTGTCATAGCAAAGGTTTTCGAAAGACCGTTTATAACAATAGTTCTATCCTTAATTTCTTCTCCAAAAGAAGCTATCGAAACTCTTTCGCCTTCATAAATCAAATGTTCATATATTTCGTCAGAAATAACAAACATATCATTTTCAACAATAATATCAGCTATTTCTTTTAATTCTTTTCTTGTGTAAATCATTCCTGTCGGGTTTGATGGGCTGTTTAAAATAAGAGCCTTTGTCTTATCTGTTATTACAGCTTTAAGCTGGTCAGGAGTGAATTTGAAATCATTTTCTTCTGTTGTTTTTAAAACAACTGTTTTACCGTCAGCAATAGCTATCATTTCAGGATAGCTTACCCAGTAAGGTGCTGGCAGAATAACCTCGTCCCCAGGGTTCAGTATTGCACACAAAGCATTTACCAAAGAATGCTTTGCACCATTACTTACAACTATATTTTCAGGTTTGTATAAAAGATTGTTTTCTCTTTCAAACTTTCTGCAAATTGCTGCTTTAAGTTCAGGCGTGCCTGATGCAGGTGTATACTTTGTCTGTCCCTCTTCTATCGCTTTTATTGCAGCATCTTTTATGTACTGAGGTGTGTCAAAGTCAGGCTCTCCTGCACCAAATCCCACTACATCAATTCCGTTTTTTTTCATTTCTTTAAATTTTGAAGTAATTGCCAGTGTAGGCGATGCTGTTATCGCCGAAAATTTTTTTGAAAGTTCCATTGTTGTTCTCCTTAGAATAAAAGAATATCTTTTATTTTACAATAAATTACATAATAATGCAATATTTTTTTATTTATTTCAAATTTTTTATTGCTTCAACAACATTTTTTGCAGCAATTATTTTTACCCCGTAAGTGTTGTCGAGATTTTTTGCATTTTCATAAGGCAAGACTAAAGTTTTAAATCCCATTTTAGCGCATTCCGAAACACGTTTTTCCGCATTCTGTATTGAACGGAGTTCCCCTGTAAGTCCTATTTCTCCCAAAAAAGCAGTATCAAGCAATATAGGTATATTTTTAAGACTTGAAACAATAGCCATCGCAACAGATAAATCTGCCGCAGTTTCATCAATTCTTATTCCGCCTACAACATTTATGTAAATATCCTGATTTTGCAAATTAAGACCTGCTCGCTTTTCCAAAACTGCAATCAGAAGATTCATTCTTCCAATATCAAATCCCGATGCCATTCTTCTTGGTATTCCAAAAGTAGTTGTAGAAACCAGAGCCTGTACTTCTGCCATAATGGGTCTTGTTCCTTCCATAAGACAGGAAACAGATGACCCAGATGCCGTTTCTGACCTTTCTGCAATAAGCATCATAGAAGGATTTAAAACTTCACAAAGGCCTTTGTCGTTCATTTCAAAAACGGCTATTTCGTTGGTAGAACCAAATCTGTTTTTTGCAGCACGCAGTATTCTGTAAAACTGATGTCGTTCCCCTTCAAATGATAAAACAGTATCCACCATATGCTCTAAAACTCTCGGTCCTGCAATAGAGCCTTCCTTTGTAACATGGCCCACTATAAATATAGCTATTGAGTTTTCTTTTGCAACACGCATAAGTCGCATAGTAACTTCCCGTACTTGGCTTACACTCCCTGCCGCACTTTGTATGTCCTCTGTATACATTGTCTGCACAGAGTCCACTATTACAGTAGAGCAATCATGCTTCAAAATATTATCTATTGCATTGTCAATGTTTGTTTCTCCAAGCACATAAAGTTCTTTACCTCGTACGCCTAACCTGTCTGCACGAAGCTTTATTTGCTTTTCGGATTCTTCTCCCGAAACATACATAACCTTTTTTTCAGTTGATAAACTGTTACAAATCTGTAAAAGCAGTGTGGATTTTCCTATTCCCGGCTCCCCTGCCACTAAAATCATAGAGCCGGGCACAATGCCACCGCCCAAAACCATATCAAGCTCGCCTATACCTGTTTTTATTCTTTCTTCATTATGGGCTGTTATATTGTCAATATGAACCGGATTCGCAAGAATTTTCGAGACCGATTTTTTCTTTTCTTCTTTTACTGTTTCTTCAACAAATGTGTTCCAGTTGCTGCAATCAGGACATTTGCCGAGCCATTTGCCCGATTCATATCCGCATTCCTGGCAGATAAACACGTTCTTTATTTTCATTTTATCACCCAATAAACTCTCTCAACATTGAATTTTCAGGAATTATCACATCTTCGCATTGTGTTAGCGGAGATAAAATTTTCCTCAAATCTTCAATTTCATCAAGATAAAGATTTTTCTGCTCGCATTTTTTTAGTAAATTCAAAACCTCTTTTTTGTAAATCAAACATTCGTAGCTTAAAAAGGAATCAAAAATAGCATCTGCATCCTTTTTAAAAGGAATAATATTTCTTATAACCCCATCCTGAACGGATGGCCACATAGCAAACGTTATATCTGCCTCTGCATTGCGGTATTTACTGTCACGCACCATTCTTCTCATAAGACGTACATTATCCGAAGATATAAGCTCATTACCTTTAAAATTCAAACCGTATTCCACCGAGGAATATAGCTTAAAAGCAAGCTTTTTATCAATATTGTCCGAAATTACGGGGTTAAAAGCATGTATTCCTTCAACAACAAGAATTGAATCTTCACAAAGCTTTATCTTTATCCTTTCAGATTTACGGCATACCTTGTAAAAATCAAATATCGGCATCAATATTTCATTTCCTAAAACCAGCTCTTTGATATGCTTTGCAACAAGTTCATAATCAATTGCATCAATATCTTCAAAGTTATATACTCCTTGTTCAAGCTTTCTCCCGCCAGTTGTCCCCCAAAAATAATCGTCAAGCGAAATCAGAAGCGAATCCTTTTTAAGTCTTTTAAATTCATAAATAAGTCTGTTCGCAACACTTGTTTTGTTAGAAGCCGACGGCCCTGTAACAAAAACCACCCGCTTTTTGTTTTTTACAATTCTCTCGGCTATGCACCGTAAATTGTTTTCTTTTTCGCTTTCGCACAGAGCTATATACTCATTTATATCTGTGCAGGCAAGCAAATTTAATTTTTCTACATCAAAAGTAAAATTCATATTATCCCCAATTTGTGTCAAAATCCAAAAAAGGATTATATATCTTTTCAAAACCTATTGTTGTTACCCTGCCGTGTCCCGGGTAAACTTTTGTGTTATCAGGCAAAGTCATCAGAAATTTCAAGGAATTTTTTATTGTTTCCTCATCCTCTTCTTTATATCTTCCTATACTTTGACAAAAAAGAGTATCGCCTGAAAACAAAATATCTTCAAACAAAAGACAAATACTGCCTTTTGAATGTCCCGGCGTTTTTATTACCGAAAAAGATTTATCGCAAATTGTAATTTCATTGTCTAAAATACCATCATAAAATATCTGTCCATGGCTTATTCCAAAATTTTTTGCAAGACTCTTTTCG
Organism: Clostridia bacterium; assembly: GCA_045590155.1. GTDB lineage: Bacteria > Bacillota > Clostridia > UMGS1883 > UMGS1540 > JAZNQL01. The sequence continues at coordinate 22,367 of JAZNQL010000036.1, forward strand.
GTACTGCAAAGACAATCCTTATCGTCTTCGCTTACATAAACCTTTGCGCCAGTTTTTGCTTTAATCTCGTTTGCTGCCATAATATGATCAAAATGACCGTGTGTGAATATTATTTTTGTTAAAGGTTGTCCGTTTTTTTCTATCTCTTTAAGCACTACGGATGCATCTTCTCCGCAATCGATAAGAACTGCTTCTTTGTCATTGCTTACAACATAGCAATTTGTAGAAAACATAGGACTTACAATTTGTTTTATATGCATATAAACTCCTTTTAGTGTGCACGCGACACGTTATATACACCCGAAATGGAACAAAGACGTTTCATCAAACTGTCAAGTTGCGAGAGCTCTGTAACCTCAACCGTAAGGGAAATAATTGCCATTTTGCGTTTTGTTGCATGGCTGTTTAAATTGCTGATAGGAATTTTATGTTCTGAAATAGCGGTAACAATATCTGCAAGCAATCCCGTTCTGTCGTTAGATTCAATATGAATATCACAAGGATATGTTCCCTTTTCTTCAACGCTTATCCAGTTTGTTTTTATAAGTCTTCCAATCTCTTCCTGCGAAAGGTTCGAATGACTTATATTGATACAATCGCTTCTGTGTACGGTAACCCCTCTTCCTTTTGTAATAAATCCAACTATGGGATCTCCCGGAAGTGGCGTACAACACCTTGCCATTCTTATAAGACAGTTATCAAGACCGTCAACCTCTATATTTGTGTTGTTTCTCTTTCGTTTTACAGGCTCTGTGGCAACAGATTTATCTTCTTTTTTCTGTAATTCACCACTATAATCTGCAAGCCTTGCCGCAATTTTACCGGCAGTTATTGTGCCATATCCTATTGTGGCATACATATCCTCTAATGTTGCAAAGCTGTAACGTTTCAGGCAAGGTTCAATATATTCTTTTTTAAGCAAATCTGAAACATTGAATCCAAGATGCTTTATTTCTTTTTCTACGAGTTCTTTGCCTCGTTCGATATTTTCTTCTCTTCGTTCCTTTTTGAACCACTGATTTATTTTACTTCTTGCCTGTGTAGTTTTGCATATTTTAAGCCAGTCATGGCTTGGACCGTGAACCGACGAAGAAGTAAGAATATCGCATATATCTCCGGTTTTTAATGTGTAGTCAAGCGGAACAATTTTAGAGTTTACCTTTGCGCCCATCATTTTACTTCCAACACCCGAATGGATAGCAAAAGCAAAGTCAACCGGGGTTGAGCCCGCCGGAAGATTTATAACATCCCCTTTAGGAGTAAAAACAAAAACTTCATCTGCAAAAAGGTCGATTTTTAAAGTTCTCATAAACTCTTCATCATCGCTTATATCCTTTTGAGTTTCAAGCAATTGTCTTATCCATGCAAGCTTCGAGTCTTCCGAAGTGTTTTTTACATTTCCTTCTTTATATTTCCAATGTGCAGCAATACCGTGCTCTGCAGTTTTGTGCATATCGAATGTACGTATCTGTATTTCGCATGGGGTTCCTTCAGGACCTATAACAGTTGTATGAAGCGACTGATACATATTGGGTTTAGGCATTGCAATATAATCCTTAAACCTGCCAGGAATAGGTTTATACATTTCATGAACTATACCTAAAACAGCATAACAATCATTAACCGAATCAACTATTATTCTTACTGCAAACAAATCGTAAATTTCATCAAGAGTTTTGTTCTGTGCGTACATTTTTCTGAAAATAGAATAAAAATGCTTTGCTCTTCCCTGAATTTCGAAATGAATATTCATTTCAGAAACTTTGTTATACAGTTCCTTTTTAATATCCTCAATATATAATTCTCTTTCGTTACGCTTTTTGTTTATGCTTTCAACAATTTCATAATAGGCAACAGAGTCCAGATGCCGAAGAGCTAAATCTTCAAGTTCCCATTTGATTGCCGAAATACCTAGTCTGTGTGCCAAAGGTGCATACACATCCATAGTTTCCTTTGATTTTAAAAGCCTTTTTTCAGGCGGCATATTGTTCAAAGTACGCATATTGTGAAGTCTGTCGGCAAGCTTAATAAAAATAACTCTTACATCCTTTGCCATAGCAAGGAACATTTTACGCAAACTTTCTATTTGCTGGTCCTCTTTTGTTACAAAACTTAATTTATCAAGCTTTGTAACACCTTCTACAATAAGAGCTACGTCTTCCCCAAATTCCCTTTTTATTTCTTCGTAGCTGGTTTCAGTATCTTCTATAACATCGTGAAGCAATGCAGCAACAATAGCCTGAGTGTCAAGCTCAAGCTCTGCTACAATATAAGCTACCTCAAGAGGATGAATTATATAAGGTTCGCCCGATTCACGCTTTTGTTTCTTGTGCATATTTGAAGCACATTCATATGCACGCTCAATCATTTCAAAATCGGCGTTCGGGTTATATTGTTCAATTTTTTTAATTAACGCTTGAAAATCGTGTTGCATTTTTCACCTTTTTCTTATATCTGTAATATTAAGTTGCGGTAAAAGCATATAATTATAGCTGTTTTTCACAAGTTCGCCCGCAACATCAACCGTATCTCCTATGTTTATTTCGTCTTTTAAATGCCCAAATCTGAACCCTGCACAGTCAAGCCATTTAAGTCCTCTTCTGACCTTTATGAATATATGCTTTTCGTCACGGCTTACTCTTATATTTGTAACCGTTGCATTCATAAGAGCAAAAACTGGAGGCTTATTCTTTTCTCCGTATGGCTCTAAAACAGCTGTTTCGTTTGCAAAATCTATAAGATTTTTTTCTAATGGCAATTCAAGGTCTATATTTACACAAGGCTCTAAAATCGCTTCGGCATTTGCATCTGCATAAGCGTTCATCATTTTTTCAATTTCTTTTTCGTTTTCACGTTTTATTGTTATACCCGCCGCCGATGCATGCCCGCCGAATTTTTCTATAAGATGAGCCGATTCACAAAGTGCCTCAAAAAGATTAAATCCTTCAACCGCTCTTCCAGAACCGTTACCGCTTTCGCCCTCGTAAGATATAAGTAAAACAGTTTTATTGTACTGTTCGCAAAGTTGTGAAGCTGTTATACCTATAACTCCCTGATGCCATCCGTCGCCACCAACAATAATAACTTTTTTGTCAGCAATATCGTCACGGGATTCTATCTTTTCTACTGCTTCCTGAAGAATTTGCTGACCAAGTTCTTTTCTGTGAGTATTCAAAACATTTAATTGTTCAGCAAGCTCTGCCGCCTTTTCTTCATCTTCTGTAAGCAAAAGTTCAGCCGCAACAGCAGCATTGTCTACTCTTCCTGCTGCATTAAGTCTTGGTGCAATGCTAAACCCTATCTGTCCCGAGGTTATTGTTTTATAATCTATTCCCGCATTTTCGCATACAGCTTTAAATCCTACCGACGGCATCTTTTTTATTTTTCTCATTCCAAAAGCCGAAATAGCTCTGTTTTCGCCTGTAAGCGGAACAATGTCAGTTATTGTAGCCAAAGTTGCAAGGTCGCAGTAATCTGTTATTATTTTTCTTGTGTTGCCTTCAAGAGCACATAAAAGCTTAAAAACCACTCCCGCTCCTGCAAAATCCTTGTAAGGATATGTACAATCGCTTCTTTTAGGATTTACAACTGCTATTGCGTTGGGGAGCTCCCCTTCTATCGAATGGTGATCTGTAATAACAACGTCAATTCCCAGTGTCTTTGCATATTCAACTTCATTTATCGCAGATATTCCAGTATCAACCGTAATAATAAGCGAAGTCCCGTTTTTCGCAATGCTGTCAAGAGCGTTATTGTTAACCCCATATCCATCACTCATGCGGAAAGGAATATAATAGTCGCACTCTGCTCCTTTCTCGCGAAGATACTTTACAAGCATAACCGTCGACGATACCCCATCAACGTCATAATCTCCGTATACAGTAATACGTTCTTTTGCCAAAATTGCATTTTCTATTCTGTAAACAGCCTTTCTCATATCTTTCATAGAAAAAGGGTCTGCGAGCATATCAATCTTTTCGTGCAAAAACGCATTTGCATTTTCTTTTTCTATTCCTCTTATTGCCAAAATCGAGGAAACTTCATGTGAAAGACCTGTTGCAAGTTCTATTTCTTTTATTTTCTCCTTATCTGCATTTTCATACAATAAATTCCATCTTTTGTTCAAAATAACACATCCTAAAAATTCTTTATTAAAATATTATATCATTAAATAAAAAAAAATACAATCTTTTTATTTATTGATATTGAAAATAATTGTGTTATTTGGTATAATAATATAAATAAAATTTTCCAGACGAAAAGAGGTATGACTATGCCTATAAAAATTCCCGACAAATTACCCGCAACCAGAGCGATGAAAAGCGAAAACATTTTTGTAATGACAGAAAAAAGAGCACAAAAGCAGGACATACGTCCTTTAAGCATAGCTGTTTTTAATCTTATGCCTACAAAAATTGCAACAGAAACACAGCTTGTTCGTGCTTTAAGTAATTCCCCCCTTCAGGTGGAGCTTGTTTTGTTGCACACTAAAACACATCAGTCAAAAAATACAGCAGAAGAACATCTTAAAACTTTTTATAAAACTTTTGACGATGTAAAGGATGAAAAGTTTGACGGACTTATTATAACAGGTGCACCCGTAGAGCTTATGGATTTTACAGAGGTTGATTACTGGGAGGAACTTACTGCTGTTATGGAATGGTCTAAAACCCATGTAACAAGCACATTACATATATGCTGGGCAGCACAGGCTGGCTTGTATTACCATTATGGCATAGAAAAATATACACTTCCCGAAAAAGTTTTCGGCGTATTTTCTCATAAGGTTTTACGACCCAAAGCAAAACTTCTTTGCGGATTTGATGATTATTTTTATGCTCCCCATTCACGTTATACCCAAGTGAATGTAGATCAGGTAAAAGAAAACCATGATCTTAAAATTCTTGCTTCCTCAAAAGAAGTAGGTCCTTATCTTATAGCTTCAAAAACAGGTAAAAACGTTTTTTGTATAGGACATTCCGAGTATGATGCCGACACTCTTCATTCGGAATATGTGCGTGATATGAAAAAGGGGCTCTCCACTCCTATGCCAAAAAATTATTATAAAAACGATGACCCCTCACGTGCTCCCGTTGTAAACTGGCGTGCACATTCAAACCTTCTTTTTACAAACTGGCTTAACTATTATGTATATCAGATTACACCTTACGATTTAAATACCATAGGTTAATCAATAAAAAAACTGCAAGTCACAGCTTGCAGTTTTTTTATTATATATCTTTTTTAATTTTAAATCTCATTATTTTCTTTGAAGTGTTCTTTTCGAATTCCACTTCACGGATTTTTACCCTGTCAACCTTTTTATAAGGCGGCATACGATGATTTATCTTGATTATTTCTGTTTCAAAATATTTCTGATAATCTGTTACATTATGCATTTTCAATGTTTCTTCATCAGGGAAAATTTCTGCAACTATAACATCACGGTTTGCTTTGTTGTCGCTTGCACCTGCGTAAACAACAACTTCTCCTACTCCCGAAATACCCTGTATTTCTTTTTCAATTTCTTCGGGATAAACATTTTTGCCGTTTGAAAGAATTATCATATTTTTAACTCTTCCTGTTATGTAAAGCCAGCCGTGTTTGTCAAATTTTCCGTAGTCACCTGTTTTAAAGAAACCATCTTCATCAAAAGCTGCGGCAGTTGCCTCTGGATTTTTAAAGTATCCAAGCATAACATTTGGACCCTTTACGCATATTTCCCCTTCCCCATTTTCGTCGGGATTTGCAATTTTTACTTCTTCATCAAGAATCGGAATTCCAACGCTTCCCTTTTCCTGATGTTCGTTTCTGTTACAGGAAATAAGAGGCGAACATTCCGTAATTCCATAGCCGTTTAAAATTGTAATCCCTATTCCGTCAAAAAAGTCAATTATCTTCTGGTTTAATGCTGCACCGCCCGAAATAATAAGACTTAAGTTTCCACCAAATACCTTATGAATATCCTTGAAAAACTTTCTCCTCAAATCTATTCTAAAAAGTCTTAAAAAGTTGCTTACTTTGATTAAAAACTTCATTCCGGCAAGCTTTCCGCTCTTTTCAGCAGAGTGTATTATTTTCTTATAAAAGCTTTCAACAAACAGCGGAACCACAGTAAGATGCCCAGGCTTTTCGTTTTGAAGTTCTGTTGTTATATATCTTAAACCGCTCGAAAGATATACACCAGACCCTTGAGCAAAGTGACCTATCAAAGTTATTGTAGAACCGAACGTATGATGCAAAGGTAAAACATTTACCGTTTTTCTTGTAATTGCAAAGTTATACATACCGTTTGTCATATCAAGACACATACCTTTTTGCGATAGCATTACACCCTTGCTGTTACCTGTTGTTCCCGATGTAAATACTATGGCAGAAAGCTTTTCGGGGTCAATTTCTGCATCGTAATAAATGTTGTTACCGTCTGCAAAGCTTTTTGCCCCTCTTTCCTTTATGTGTGCAAAAGTATCGTCTGCATCTTCATCATCAGAAAAGGCTATGTATTCTTTTACAGTTGTAAGTTCGTCTTTTAAATTAAATAATTTTTCCTTAACATCGCTGCCGTAAAAAACATATTCGCACTCTGCAGAATTTATAATATTAGCTAAATCGGCAGGTACACACTCTTTGTCAATGGGCACTAAAACCATTCCCATTGCTATTGCAGATAAATATATTAAGCACCACTCATAACAGTTCTGACCGATCAGAGCGGCTGTTTTTCCGTTCATTTCAAGATTTCGCACTTCAGTACCAAAATCTCTCATATCATTTTTTACCTGTGTATAAGTAAGTCTTACAATTTCTTCATCTCTTGGGTTTTTCTTAAACGAAAATGCGATATCATCGGGATATTTTTTTGCTACATTTTCTGCCATATCACGAAAATCACGCATTTTAGTTGTTTCATAAAGCGGATAAACTCTTTTTTTGGTGTTCATTATGTTCTCCTTAAAAATTTATCTTTTTTGTATTTTATGCACTACTGTTCTTTTATTAACACTGCATATCCTTTTTTTCCACTTATAATGGTTTTGTTTCCTTGTTTTTCAACTTTAACCCGGTCGCTTTTTTCAAAAATGGTAACATCTTCACAAAGTTCTTTTTGTCCTTCTCCAAAAAAATCTATATAAATGTATGTGGTTTTGCCGTATGTAACTCTGTATTCTGATACACTTCCCAAAACATCAAAATATTTTTTATATCCTACTCCTCGTGCCGTCTTCATACGAGAGCCTTCTTTGAATCTCGGATATGTTTTTCTCGTTCTGTAAAAAAGCACAGCAGAGTTTATATTATTTTTTCTTACAGAAGGTTCTCCTTCATACACAGGCAAAAATCCACCCGCAAACCCGGCTATAATTTTGCCGCTTGAGTCTTTAATGAAATCTATTTGCCTGTCGGGCGGCGAGTTGGGGTTTTCCCATGTATCGGGAGTGCTCATAAACTCGTGCGGATAATTTTCCATATCAGTATCGCAAGGAACCGAAAAGTCATATCTCACACCGTTATACTCAAAAGGCTTTTGTTTTGGGATATATCTATAAATTCCTTTGCCATAGTTGCATTTTTCCTGATACATAATTCCCATACAAATCGAAAAATCAACACAGCTCAAATTCTGATAATCAAAATCAACTAAAATTGTCCCATCGTCATCTATTCTATAAATAACTTTGCCTCTTGCCATTGTTTTACCTACTCCGAGGTAAGGATTGCTTTTAAAGCCCTCTTTTGGTCTTAATTTACGCAAAGCATCCGGCATTGTAGCCTGATTTATCAAATCAAACTCGTGCACTATTTCAAGTGCATCAATATCTTTTGCTTCGAAAAACTCACGTTTTCTCTGTCCGTCTTTTATTGAATATATTTCTTTTTTTGTATGCTTTACAGAAGGCTGAATTTGATTATTCGGCGACTGCTTTTCTATAATTATATCCTCTTTATGTTTTCCGTGACTTACATATGTAAGATTACCCAAAATCTCACTTTTAAAAGCGTAATCAACTTCTGATTCTCCGATGTTTTCTGATATAAACATAAGTACATTTTCCGAAAGAACTCGTAATAATGTCCACTTTGTTCCCTCTTCATCTTTCCACAAAGATGCAACGTCGGAAATATCTTTTCCGTGAGAGGTGCTTGTTACAACATTTCCGCAACACCTTCCGTGATTACCGCCTGCAAAGTCGCCGTTTATCCATATTGGTATGGCTTCGTCAGTTGTAATTGCAAGAGGAATCTCAAAGTGCCACATATCAATACTGTTTTTTCTTTGTAATCCTGCACCTCGAAAATCGACAGGACTATTTGAATCAAACTGATAATCTTTGATTCCTCTGAACATCTGTATTAAATCATATTTTTGTGAAAAACTTGTTTTTATAGAAAGTTCCTGTCCAAAAATTGAAAAATCCATTTATCAGTAGTCCTTTCTCGTTTCAAAAACCAAAACACATCTGTCTGTTTCAATTTTCGCCTTTTCGTCAACTATTTCATTGCTTATTCCGCGTATGCTTCCGGCAGGGATTTTTTCCTTGCATAGAGGGTATTTTGTTCCTTTTAATGTAATGGTAACATCTTCAAACACAGGGAACAAAGATAAAAACATATTTTCTTTTTTCACAATACAATGTTTCCCGCAAAGAATGTAAACCTGCTCATTTTCCGAATAAAGTTTTGCATTTATTCCAAGATCATAAGCCTTTTTTAAAAGCAATATGTTTGCAAAAGAATGGTCTCTTCTTTTCCCACCCAAAGCACCTAATATGATGACCTCACGAAAACCCTGTTCTTTGGCATACAAAAGCGCAAGTTCTGTATCAGTTTCGTCTTTTTCTGCTTTAAAGGTTATTTTTTTTATGTCAGAAGGTATATTTTTTATACTATCCATATCTCCAAGCAGAATGTCAGGCTCAATCTTTAACTTCAATGCGCTTTCATATCCCGAATCAGCACAGATTATAAAATCATCACATTCTGTTTTAAATGCAGAATCAACATCTGCGCCTGAAACAATTATTGCTCTTGCCATTATCTTTTAAACGCCTTTTCTTTTAATGTATCGACTGCTTTTTTGCGGTCTTCTGCATAGAAAACTCCGGCACCTGCAACTATAACATTCGCACCTGCCTCTGTTACTGCATAAATAGTTTCTTCGTTAATACCGCCATCAACCTCAAGGTCTTTATCAGGGCCTATCATTTCTCTTACTTCGCGTATTTTCGGTAACATATCAGGAATAAATTTCTGTGCAGTAAAACCGGGATTTACGGTCATAACCAAAACCATATCAACAAGATGTATAATATTTTTAAGCATAGCTGCGGGAGTTCCCGGATTTATAGCTACCCCTACCTTTAATCCAAGGTCGCGAATCTGCTGTAATGTTTTATAAATATGTGGGCAGGTTTCAAAATGCACAGTTATTAAATCTGCACCCGCCTCTGCAAAAACATCTATGTATTTTTCGGGTTTTTCAATCATAAGATGAACGTCAAATAAAGCATTTGATGATTTTCTGATTGTCTTTACAATTCCAGGTCCGAACGACATATTGGGAACGTAATGACCGTCCATAACGTCAATATGCAAATATTCTGCTCCTGCAAGTTCAACAGATTTAACTTCTTCTGCAAATTTACCAAAATCTGCCGCTAAAATTGATGGTGATATTTTTATCATTTTAAAGTCCACTCCTTCACATTTTTTAACTGTTCGTAAAAATATTTATAACTTTCATAGCGTTCTTTCGCTATTAAATTTTGTTCTACCGCACTCTTAACGGCGCAATCAGGTTCAGAAAGATGATTACATCCGCCAAACCTGCATTTTCCGTCAAATTCTTTAAATTCCTTAAAAAAGTCAGCAAGCATGCCCGAAGTCATTTTAGGCAAGTCCATTTTTCCAAATCCTGGAGTATCCAAAATGAATCCCGAATTTTTTATTGGGAATAGTTCAACATGCCTTGTTGTATGCCTTCCTCTCTCAAGCTTTCGGCTTACATCGCCCGTTTCCATAGTTTCGCCGCCAAGGATAAAATTCAGAATACTGGATTTCCCAACTCCCGAATTTCCCGAAAGAGCAGTTATTTTTCCTTCAAGTACCCTCATAAGTTCTTCTTTTCCTTGCCCTTTTACAGTGCTTGTAAGAATAGTTTTATATCCGGCCTTTTTATAAATATCGGCCATTTTCTCAATCTTTTCGTCACTTATAAGGTCAGTTTTGTTAATGCATATAACAGATTCTATCCCTCTGTTTTCAACATTAACAAGCAACGAGTCTACCATTCTGTAATCAGGCTCCGGAGACTTTGCCGCAAGCACAATAAGCATAGTGTCGATATTTGCCACAGGCGGGCGTATGAATTCGTTTTTTCTAGGTAGTATTTCAACAACGGAATCATTATTTTCAGAAAGAACTACATTGTCCCCGCATATAGGAACAATATGTTGTTTTCTGAATCTTCCGCAAGCACGAGTTTCAAAAATCTCGCCATCGCATTTCACATAATAAAATCCGCCTATACCTTTAATAATAGTTCCCTGCGTAAAATTCGCCTCCGTTAATTAAAGTTTACAGTTATTGAATTATACATTACATCGTCATAGTAAATTTCAAGAACCTGTTTTCCCATTCCCGAAACTTCTACCAAAATAGGAGAAGCATTGGTTGAATGAGTTTGCTGATAAAGTATATTTCCTTCACTATCTGTTATCTTTACAGCCACTGATTCTTTGCCTGATGGCAGCGAGAGAGAAATTTGACGAGAAGTCTTTTTTGTAGAAGGACCAGAACTTACAACAAAATCTATTTTGCTTCCTATCTCAACTCTGCTTCCTGCCTCAACGCCTTGCGAAAGAACTGTTCCTGCATTTTGCGTGCTTTCTGATCTTGAAACCGTCCCCACTTTAAGTTCCTTGCTTACAAGAATGTCTTTAGCCTCCTGCTCGCTTTTTCCTACAATAGATGGCATTTCTATTTCTTCAAGTCCCTTGCTTACATAAAGGGTAAGCTTATCTCCTACTTCCAGCTTGTGCCCTGCTGCAGGTTTTTGTTTTATAATCTTACCTGCTTCCAATTCGTCATTTTCTTCATCTATAATCTCAACATCAATATCCATGTCAAGCTTTTTAATTTCATTTTCTATTTTTCTGTAATCTTCGCCTTTATAGTCGTCAAGTTCAAATGTTTTTATACCAAGGCTTATAACAACATTTACTTCAGAACCTACAAGAATTTCTTCGCCTTCTGCAGGGTCTTGTGAAATTATTGTTCCTTCAGGAAAATCAGGGTTGTTCAAACGCTGATTTTCAATAATTTCAAACTGGTCTTTATACTGAATCAGCATCTCTTCATAGTTTTGACCTATAAGTGACGGCACCTTTATTTTTTCCTTGCTTCCTCCGCCCGAGAAAAACATTCTTCCTACCAAAAATCCAATAAGTATAATAAGAATAACCGATACACCTATTGCGGCAAGCTGCGGTATTTTTTCTGAATTTATGTTTATTTTTTTCTTTTTAACCGCAGAACTTTCTTTTTCTTCTTTTTCTTTTAATTCCTTGTTAATGTCAGGAAGGCGTCTTGTTGAGAAAATATCTCCCTGCATAAATCCTACTTCTTCAAATTTTTTAGCGTTAGCATGTCCTACATTTCTGAGCGCTGTAATAACCTCCGAAACGCTTTGATATCTTTCGTGTGAATATTTAGCCATACACTTAAGTATTATTTCTTCTATTTCAAGAGGAATGTTGTCGTTTATCATACGGGGATTTACAGGATTACCCTGTATATGCTTCATAGCTATTGCAATAGCACTGTCACCCGTATAAGGAAGCTGACCTGTAAACATTTCGTACATAACAACACCAAGAGAATAAATGTCACTCCTCTCGTCGGTATGCCCCCCTCGTGCCTGTTCGGGCGATGCATAGTGCACCGAACCCAGTGCCGAGCTTCCTTCTGCCACAACAGTTGCAGAAGATGTAGCCTTTGCAAGACCAAAATCAGTAACCTTTAAAGTTCCGTTATTGTCTAAAACTATATTCTGGGGTTTTATGTCTCTGTGAACTATTCTTTTTGAATGCGCATGCTCTAAAGCCTGTGATATCTGCATTGAAAAATCCAGAGCTTCGTTCAAATTGAGCTTACCCTTACTTTTCATATACTCTTTCAAAGTAATGCCTTCTGCGTATTCCATTACAATATAGTTTAAATGCCCCTGTTTTCCTACGTCATAAACTGACACTATATTTGTATGAGAAAGACTTGCAGCTGCCTGCGCTTCGGTATTGAATCTGCGTAAAAATTCTTCATCCTCTTCAAATTCAGGCTTCAAAATCTTAACTGCAACAAAGCGGTTTAACAAACGGCATTTTGCTTTATACACCATAGCCATACCGCCCGAACCTATATGCTCTAAAATTTCATATCTGTTACCTATAACGGATCCTATCATTTCCATTTCACTTTAACTCCTTTTTGGGGTTTTTAACAACAATAGCTGTAATATTGTCTGTTCCGCCGTTTTCGTTTGCTTTAGTTACAAGATTCTGTGCTATCTTGTGCGGATTTTCTTCCGATATAAGAATTTGTTTTATCTCTCTGTCGGTTAACATATTTGTGAGTCCGTCAGAGCACAAAAGAAGGATATCATTTTTTAAAAGTGTTTCCTTTGAAAAATCGGGAGTTGTTTCTTTGTCCGTTCCCAAAGCTCTTGTAAGAATATGTTTTGCAGGATGATTTTCGGCTTCGTCGTGTGTGATTTCCCCGCTTTTTAAAAGTTCATCTGTTAGAGTATGGTCTTGTGTTTTTCTTTCAATCTTTCCATCTCTGAACAGATATATACGACTGTCACCTATATTCAAATAATAAACAGTGTCCAAATAAATCATAACCAAGGCAACCGTTGTTCCCATACCGTGATACTTGCTATCAGCCTTTGAACGATTATAAACAAGTGTGTTTGCATAATTTACAGCATCAAACATAAGCTCCTTTATTTTCTCGTCATCAAGACCTAACGGCATATTCTCTTTTATGTAAGCCGAAATAGCCCCGGCAGCACATCTGCTTGCAACATCTCCGGCAGCGTGTCCGCCCATACCATCGCACACCAAAAAGATACCATGCTCTGCATCAGTATAAAAACTGTCCTGATTTATTTTTCGTACCATGCCTTTACCAGTTACGGCACCGTATTGCATAGGTAGTCACCTCCGCAAACCAAATTCATTACGCAACTGTCCGCAAGCGGCATTTATGTCCGCTCCCATTTCTCTTCTTACAGTTGCCTTTATCTTATTTTTCTCAAGCACTTTTACAAATGCTGATATACTATCGTTTTTACTCTTTTTTAAATTTCGTTCCGCCACATCATTTAAGGGAATAAGATTAACATGCACATCCTCTTTCCCCGCTATAAGAGCCGACAACTCCTCTGCCGTTTCTTTACTGTCATTCACTCCGTCAATAAGAGCATATTCAAAAGTAACTCTTCTGCCTGTAACATTGTAATACTCTTTTGCAGCTCCTACCAGGGTTTTTATATCAATCTTATTAGCAATGGGCATTGTCTGTTTTCTTATCTTATCGTTAGGAGCATGCAGAGAAATTGAAAGATTTATAGGTAGCGAAAGTTCCTGCAGATTCTTTATTCCTTCAATAAGTCCACAGGTTGAAACCGTAATGTGTCTTGCACCTATACAGAGGCCTTCGGGATTTACTGCATTTTTTATAAAATCAAACACATTTTCTGTATTATCAAACGGTTCTCCGCTGCCCATCATTACTATGTTTGAAATTCGTTCTCCAATATCATTTTGTGCGCATATTATCTGTCCCGCAATTTCTCCTGCTGTAAGATTTCGTTCCAATCCGTGCAGAGTTGATGCGCAAAATTTACAACCCATCCTGCACCCAACCTGCGACGACACACACATTGTAATTCCATGATGATATCTCATTATAACGCCTTCAATGCATGAACCGTCATAAAGTTCAAAAAGATATTTTACAGTTCCGTCAATTTTTGAAACCAGTTTTTTCTTTATACTGGGCAAAAAGATATAAAAGTCTTTTTTTAATTGTTCTCTCATATCCTTTGAAATGTTTGTCATTTCATCAATGCTTTTTATTCCGCTATATGCCCATTTATAAATCTGTTTTGCACAAAATGACGGCTTGCCTTTTTCTAAAACATACTCTTTCCAGTCTTCAATTGTAAAATCCAAAATATTCAAGACTTATTCTCCCTTTGTAAAATAGCAACAAAAAATCCGTCAGTCAGGTCTTTATGCGGATAAAAGGTTTTCGACATATCCAAAGAAAAATCCTTATGTTCTTTTAAAAACCTGTTAATAATATCCATGTTTTCTCTTTTACTTATCGTGCAAGTGCTGTATAAAAGCGTACCCCCGAATTTTACATAATCTGCGCAAGTTTTTAAAATTTTGTATTGCTCTTTTGTAAGGCTTTCTATATCTTCTTCTTTTCTTTGCCACTTTATATCGGGTTTTTTACGGATTATTCCAAGTCCCGAGCAAGGCACATCGCACAACACTCTGTCAAAATAGTTATGGTATTTGTCGCATACTTCTCCTGCATCCTGCAGCTCAGGTTTAATATTTGTCAAAGAAAGTCTTTCAGCGTTTTTTTCTATAAGTATAAGCTTATGAGGATGAATATCCCATGCAATTACCTCACCAGTATTTTCCATAAGCTCACCTATATATGTTGTCTTACCTCCCGGTGCCGCACACGAATCAAGTATTTTTTCGTTTTTTTGAGGATTTAAAAGCAAAACTGCTTCCTGTGCAGCCGAGTCCTGAACAGTAAACAATCCTTCTTTGAACTCTTTTAACGAAGTAACATCCCCATTTACATCAAGTGCGTTTTTTGATACACCGTCACTTGCCGAAAGTATTTTTTTCAAAGTTTCTTTATCAGTTTTTAAATTGTTTACCCGTACGGTTACAGGAGTTATTGCATTTCCTGCTTCTAAAAGCTTTTCGCAATCGTCAGATATTTCGTCTTCCCACATTTTCACAAGCCACTGTGGATAAGAATATAACACAGAAAAGTATTTTTCTTTATTTTCTTTGCTAGGTAAAACCTCTTTGCATCTTAAAACGCTTCTCAATACACCGTTCACAAAGCCTGATGCTTTGTAATCTGCCTTTTTAGCCTGCTTTACCGCTTCGTTTACGGCAGCAGATTCAGGAACTTTGTCCATCTTAAAAATCTGATATACTGCCATTCTTAAAATATTAAGTATTTTTGGATTAAGCTTTTCAAGCGGAATTTTAGAGGAATTTGCAATCTGATAATCAAGAAACTCTTTGTGTTGCACACTGCCATAAACCAAAGCCGAAATAAACCTTCTGTCCCGCTCGTCAAAACTGTGTTCAGAAAAAGCTTTTTTTAACGCCATATTTGAATATGCTTCATTTTCAAATATATCACAAAGCACCGAAAGTGCCATATTTCTCGGTAACATTTTATTCTCCTAAAATAACTCCCTTTGCCATGCATTTATTTCCTCTTAAAAATTCTTCTGCTGTCATGGCACGTTTGTTTTCAAACTGTAAAATTTCAATTTTTACAGAGCCTTTTGCCGCTGCAACTATTATCTCTTTATTATCTTCAATAATCTCGCCGGCATTTCCGTTTTTATCACAAACCGAAGCTTCTGTTATTTTAAACCGCTTTCCTTCGCAAAACGAATATGCGGAAGGCCATGGATAAAGTCCGTGTATCTGGCACACTATTTTTTCTGCTGTATCCTGCCAATTTATTTTTCCCATTTCTTTTGTTATCATAGATGCATATGTTGCAAGGGCCTCATCCTGCTTTTCTCGGTTAATAATTCCTTTTTCAATATTATCAAGAGTTTTGCAAAGAAGCATAGCTCCAACCTTCGAAAGCTTTTCATGCAAGCTTTCCGAAGTGTCTTTTGTGTCAATTTCCACTTCTTCTTTTGCAATCATATCGCCGGTATCCATTCCCTTATCCATATACATTGCAGTAACACCGGTTATTTTATCTCCGTTTAAAATGCTATGCTGAATAGGTGCAGCACCTCTGTATTTAGGCAAAAGCGATGCGTGAATGTTTATACATCCGTTTTTCGGGAAATTCAAAATATATTCAGGAAGAATTTTCCCATACGCAACAACCGCTATTACATCAGGCTTTTTTTCTTCAAGATAAGATAATATTGCATTATCCTTTAGGCTTTCGGGCTGATATACTTCTATTCCCGCTTCTTCTGCACAAACCTTTACAGGTGTAGGCAACATCTGTTGTCCTCTGTTTTTAGGTTTGTCAGGCTGTGATATTACGCCTACTACCTCGTGTTCTGATTTTATAAGAGCGTCTAGGCACTCTGCTGCAAAATGGGGAGTACCCATAAAAATCACTTTCATTATTTTTCCTCTAAATCTTCTTTATTTATAATTTCGTCCGCTTTATCTAAAAATACAATTCCTTCAAGATGGTCAATTTCATGACAAAGTGCACGAGCCGCAAACCCTTCTGCGCAAACCTCAATCTCTTCTCCCTCTGTATTTATACCCGAAACTTTAACCTTCGTAGGTCTTCTTACTTCTCCAACTTGTGTTGGCACGCTAAGACACCCTTCAATCGCACTTTCTTCCCCTTCCGCCTCTAAAAGCACAGGGTTTATAAGTGCAAGCTTGTTCCCTTCAACATCAATAACTATAACTCTTCTTAAAACACCAACCTGCGGAGCTGCAAGCCCAACTCCTTCGTTTGCATACATTGTTTCAAACATATCTTCAATAAGCTCTAAAATTCTGTCATCGATAACCTCAACAGGTCTTGATTTTTTTCTAAGCACACTGTCGCCTATAAATCTCATATTTCTTAAAGACATATATAAAACCTCCTAAAAAGCTGTGGGATTCAAATCCACAATAACGCCTTTTTCATCCGATAAAATATCAGCTATTTTTTTACTTATTTCCTTGTCGTAATTGCATTTAATCCAGAAATGCCATCTGTATATATTGTTCACTTTGTTTATACTGCACGGCATTGGCGTAAAAAGCCTTACCTTATCAATAAGCTCATTTAAAACCTTGTCGCATACCCTCTGTGCCGCTTTTTTTGCGTCCTCTTCGTTATTTGAAGTGAAAACAAAATTTAAAATATCGCAAAAGGGCGGATATCGCAGAGCCTTTCTTATAAGTATTTCTTCTTTGTAAAACTCTTCGTAATCCTGATTTGCGGCATTTATAACAGTAGTATTGTCAGGCATATAAGTCTGTATAAAAGCCTTGCCGTGATTTTTACCTCTTCCCGCTCTGCCGCATACCTGTGTTATAATATCAAAAGCACGCTCCTGCGCTCTGTAATCCCCCATATTGAGGGCCTGGTCTGCCGAAAGCACCCCTACAAGCGTAACGTTTTGAAAATCCAATCCCTTTGATATCATTTGAGTTCCCAAAAGTATGTTTATATTTTTTTCTTTGAATTTTTCAAGTATTTTTTCGTGAGCTCCTTTTGTGCCCGTAGTGTCAAGATCCATTCTCAAAACACTGGCACTGGGAAACTCTTCAGCAAGTTTTTCTTCTATTTTCTGTGTCCCTGTGCCAAATCCATGAACATGCTTACTTCCGCATTCGGGACAAAGTTCATGTTTTTTTATTCTGTATCCGCAGTAATGACATAGCAAACTTTCTGTAAAACTGTGATAGGTAAGTGAAATACTGCAGTGAGGGCATTTTGCAACAAAACCGCAACTGCGGCAAGAAACGAATGTAGAATGTCCTCTCCTGTTCAAAAAAAGAATTGTCTGTTCGTTTTTTTCAATTCTTTCTCTTATTGCGTCTGCCAAAGCTTTAGAAAATGGAGACCTGTTTCCCTCCTCCAGTTCCTTTCGCATATCAACAATTTCAACATCAGGAAGTTCTGCTCCAGCCACTCTTTCTTCCATTTTAACAAGGGAATATACACCGCTTTGGGCTCTGTAATAGCTTGTAACATCAGGAGTTGCCGAAGCAAACACTACCGCTGCGCCTTCAGTTTTTGCTCTACATTCCGCCACTTCTCTTGCATTGTATCTTACTCCCATTTCGGATTTATAAGAATCGTCGTGTTCTTCATCAATTATTATTACACCCAGATTTTTACACGGAGCAAAAATTGCACTTCTTGCACCTATTGCAATTTTGGCTTCCCCTTTTAAAAGGCGTTGCCATTCATCATATCTTTCCCCTTTTGAAAGAGCACTGTGTAAAAGAGCAACCTTGTCTCCAAATCTTGATGTAAACCTTTCAACCATCTGGTGAGTTAACGAAATCTCAGGAACCGTAACAATAGCCGACTTATTTTCTTCCAATGCTTTTTCAATTATATTTAAATAAAGTTCCGTTTTTCCACTGCCCGTAACACCGTGAAGAAGTATAGGTTTTTCGGGATTTTTAAATGTTTTGTATATTTGCTTAAAAGCTTTTTCCTGCAAGGGTGTAAGGGTTGGTTTTTTGTCCTTTTTTATATGTCTGTCAGCATTAGGATTTCTAAAAACAGTGACACTTTCCAGTGTTAGAATTCCCTTGCGTTTTAAGGATTCCACCGAAGAACGTGCTGCCGAAGCAAAAACACACAAATCCGAAAGAGGAATTTCGGGAGTTTCTTGTAAAATCTTGATAATTCTTGCCTGGGCAGGAAATTTAAGTGCATCAGAAGTATCTGCCCCCTTGCAAAGCTTTACCAAAGTAATGTGTTTTTGAACCTCTTCGCTTGATTTTCCTTTTACTCCTGCAGGCATAAAAAGTCTTAATGCTTCTGCAAAAGTACAAAAATATCTTTCTTTTATCCAGTAAGCCTCAAAAATTCTTTCTCTTGTTAAAAAAGGTTCTTTGTCAAGTATTTCTTCTATTTCTTTCAAATTTTCTTTTTCTTTTTCATATATTTTTATTATATATCCCGATTCTTTTCTGTTTTTCCCGGAAAAAGGAACTTTCACACGCATACCTACCTGTGCTTTTTGTAAATTTTCAGGGATAATATAATCAAAAATTTTGTCTACACGACGGACCGTACTGTCAATTACAACGCTTGCAATTTTCATAATAATTTAATCCTGTCAAGAATTTCGTTTGCAACCTGTGCTTTTGGCATATTGGGAAGCTTCTCTTCCTTCCCGTCACGATATAAAAGAGTAACCGTATTAGTGTCGCATCCAAAGCCCGCACCTTCGTCAGTAAGACTATTTGCAACAATCATGTCAGCATTTTTTGCCTCAAGCTTTTTCTTTGCATTTTCCAAAAGATTTTGCGTTTCCATACAAAAAGCAATAATTTTGCGTTCTCCCTTAAGCTTGCCTACCTCTGCCAAAATATCAGGATTTTCACAAAGTTCTATTACGGGCATTCCGTCTGTTTTTTTTATTTTGTTATCATTTTTGTTTTTGGGTCTAAAATCAGCAACCGCTGCTGATTTTATTATTATGTCAGCCTGCTTGTACTCATTTTTTACTGCTTCGTACATATCAAGTGCACTTGTAACCTTTATAAGCTTTACTCCAAACGGTGCTGGAACACTTAATTCCCCCGCTATAAGAGTAACCTCTGCCCCTCTGTATCGTGCAAATTTAGCAATATTGCATCCCATTTTCCCACTTGAATGATTTGTTATAAATCTTACAGGGTCAATTTCTTCTCTTGTAGGACCTGCTGTTACAAGTATCTTTTTTCCAACAAGGTCTTTTTTAGAAAAAGCTGCTTTGCATATAGCATCTTCTATTATATCTAACTCTGCCAGAGCACCTTTTCCTATGCTTCCGCAGGCAAGTCTTTTTGTTGCAGGCTCAACAAATTCATAGCCCAATTTTTCAAGTTTTTTAATGTTTTCCTGCACAATTTCATTTTCAAACATAGCCGTATTCATTGCAGGAGCAATTACTTTAGGAGCTTTTGTAGCCATTACAACAGTAGAAAGCATATCGTCAGCTATTCCGTTTGCTATTTTACCGATAATGTTTGCCGTAGCAGGAACTATTGCCAAAACGTCAGCTTTTTCTGCCAGCGAAATATGATGTACATCATAATTTTCGGGCACGCAGAACATACCTGTTACAACTGTGTTCTGCGATAATGTACCCATTGTCAGCGGCGAAATGAATTCGCACGCAGACTTTGTCATTATAACAAAAACATTTGCACCAAGCTTTTTAAGTCTGCTTGTAAGTTCTGCTGCTTTATAAGCGGCAATACCGCCGCTAACTCCTAAAACTATGTTTTTATTACGAAGCATTTTTCTTCTCCTTATTCAGAAAAATAAATTCCGTTCAAAGCCTCTGCTATTTCATTTTTAGGTCTGTCTTCTTCTTTAATGATATCAACCTTTCCTTCAGCAATTTCATGAACTGCAATAGAAATAGGCTTGTCTGTTGATTTAGTTTTTATAAGCGGTTCAACACCGTTGTATGCAATTTCTCTTGCTCTTTTAGCAACAGCAATTACAAGTGTGTACTTACTGTCAACCTTTTCAAGATTCATAAGTGTGCTTATACCTGGATCTGTAATCATTTTAACAATTCTCCTTTTATATTAAGATTTCTTTCTACCTTTAACAATTCGCTTTTTATTATACATTCAAGATCAGATACAGCTTTGTCAAGGTCATCATTTACAATAACATAATCGTAATGCTCCATTGCTTTCGTTTCCAAAAAAGCTGTTTGTATTCTGTTTTCTATCTGTTCTTTTGTATCGGTGCCTCTTTCTGTTAAGCGTCTTCTTAACTCCTCACGCGAAGGGGGTGCAATAAATACAAAAACTCCGTCAGGACATTTTTCTCTTATCTGTGCCCCACCCTGCACCTCAATTTTAAGTATAACATTTATTCCCTGGTCTATTCTGGAAAAAAGCTCTTTTTTAGGTGTTCCGTAAAAATTACCGCAATATTCTGCATATTCAAGAAAATCGTTTTCTCCTATTCTTTTTTTAAACTCATCTTTCGAAATAAAATAATAGTCCTTACCGTTTATTTCGCCATCTCTCATATCGCGGGTTGTAGCGGATACTGATTTTTCAGTATTGTGGCTTTTTTCAAAAAATCTTTCAAGAACTGTATCCTTACCAACTCCCGAAGGACCCGATACCACAAGAATAAGTCCCTTATTCTTCATCGAACTCATCCTCCTTATCAAGTTCCGAAAGCTTTATTCCAAGCCTTCCAGCTATCGTTTCTGGCATAATTGCCGAAAGTACAATATGGTCACTGTCCATAACTAAAACAGCTCTGGTTTTTCTTCCGTAGGTTGCATCAATCAATGTGCCTCTCTCTCTTGCATCCTGAATCATACGTTTAATTGGTGCAGATTCCGGACTTACCAAAGATATAAGTCTTGAGGAAGATACCATATTGCCAAAACCTATGTTTATAAACTGCATATTCAATACCTCACTCAACGTTCTGTACCTGCTCGCGCAGTTTTTCTATGCCTGATTTTATGTCTATAACTATTTTTGCAACGTCCAAATCGTTTGACTTTGAACCTATGGTGTTTGTTTCCCTGTTCATTTCCTGAATAAGAAAATCAAGCTTTCTTCCAACAGGTTCGTTTGAGGCAATCATTTCTCTCATCTGTGCAAAGTGACTTTTAAGTCTTATAATTTCTTCGTTTATGTTTACTCTGTCCGAAAATATTGCTACTTCATTTAAAAGTCTGCCTTCATCAACGGTTGTTTCGTCTAAAATTTCCTGCATTCTTTCTCTTAGCCTTACCGAGTATTCCTCTACAATGCTAGGTGCACGTTCTTCTATCTTTGAAAGCAGATTTTCAATATCGCACAATCCGCAGAGCAAATCTTCATACAGCTTTTCGCCTTCTTTGCTTCTCATTTCAGTAAACGATTTTCCTGCCTCACAAATAACTTTCTTTGCAAGAGCAACTATTTCTTCATCGTTCTCGTCAGGCTTCTGAATATTGAAAATATCAGAAAACTTTATAATATTTGTAAGAGAAATATTGTCTTTTAAGTCAAGCTCATTCTTTATAGTTTCAAGCGCCTTGTAATATCCCTTTGCTACCTGTGTGTTAACAGAAACTTCGTAGTTTTCTCCTTCTACCTGTTCCATAGAAACATAAACATCTGTTTTTCCTCTTTGTAAAAAGCTTGAAATTTCTGTTCTTACTACATCCTCAAGATAGCCGTAGTTTCTTGGCACTCTGACATTTAAATCTTTATAGCGGTGATTTACACTTTTTATTTCTACCGAAATTTTTCTTCCGTTTTCAGTAATCTCGGCAGAACCATATCCTGTCATACTTTTAATCATAATTTCATCCCTTTACAACAATGTTTACAAGCTTGTCAGGTACCGCTATAACCTTTACAACAGTTTTTCCTTCTGTAAAGCTCTTTACAATTTCGCTTTCTAAAACGATACTTGCCAAAGAATCTCTGTCTTTACCCTTTGCAACCAGCATTTTACCTCTTATTTTTCCGTTTTCCTGAACAACAATTTCAACTTCGTCATCTACTGTTTTGCTTTCGTCATATTCGGGCCATGCCATGTCGTGAATATAACCGCCGAAATTGTTTCTCTCCCACATTTCTTCTGTAATATGAGGTGCAATAGGACTTAAAATAAGAAGTAATGCCTTCAAATCTTTTCGGCTTATTTTGCCTACTTTGTACATATCATTTACAAGACTCATCATAGCAGCAATAGCGGTATTGAATTTCATCTTTTCAATATCGTCGCCTGCTTTCTTTATTGTCTTATGAATACTCTTTTCAAGTTCAGGAGTATATTCTTCAGAGTCGGTCAGCATATCCTGCAAATTCCATACTCTTTCAATAAACTTATGACAGCCTTTTACTCCGTTTTCAGACCACGGTGTAGACTGGTCAAACGCACCTATAAACATTTCGTATGTTCTAAATGTGTCTGCACCAAAGTTCTTTACAACTTCATCAGGATTTACTACGTTACCTCTTGATTTTGACATCTTTTCGTTATTTTCGCCAAGAATCATTCCGTGTGAAGTACGTTTCATATAAGGTTCTTTTGTATTAACAACACCTATATCATATAAGAACTTGTGCCAGAATCTTGAATAAAGAAGATGAAGTGTTGTATGTTCCATACCTCCGTTGTACCAGTCAACTGGCATCCAATAATTTATTTTTTCCTTGGCAGCAAGAAAATCGTCATTTTCAGGGTCAATATATCTTAAGAAGTACCACGATGAACCTGCCCATTGAGGCATTGTATCAGTTTCTCTCTTTGCAGGAGCTCCGCAATGAGGACAGGTTGTGTTTATCCATTCAGTAGCTCTTGCCAAAGGAGTTTCGCCGTCTTCTGTGGGCGCAAAGTCATCAATATCAGGCAATGTAAGAGGTAATTCTTCTTCAGGAACAGGTACCCATCCGCATTTGTCACACCAAATAAGCGGAATAGGTTCTCCCCAATATCTCTGGCGTGAGAATACCCAGTCACGCAGTTTGAAGTTTACTTTTCTTTCACCTATGCCTTTTTCTTCAAGCTCATCAATTATTGCCTTTATAGCATCTTTAACTTTAAGACCTGTCAGGGAACCGGAATTTATCATAACACCGTCAGAAACGTCTGTATATGCTTCTTCCTGAACATTTTCTCCTCCTGCCACAACCTCTATTATAGGAAGATTGAATTTCTTTGCAAATTCCCAGTCACGGGTATCGTGTGCAGGAACTGCCATAATCGCACCTGTACCATAGGTTGTAAGAACATAGTCCGAAATCCATACAGGAATTTCTTTTCCGTTAACAGGGTTTACTGCCTTTATTCCGCAAAGCTCAACACCTGTTTTTTCTTTTGAAAGTTCAGTTCTTTCAAACTCTGTTTTCTTTGCAGCAAACTGCTGATATTCTTTTACTGCATCCATATTGGAAATTTTGTCCGAAAGCTCTTCAATTATATGATGTTCAGGCGATATTACCATATAAGTAGCACCGTACAGTGTATCAGGTCTAGTTGTGTAAACTCTTATTTTTTTATCAAGTCCCGAAAGTTCAAAATCAACTTCTGCACCTTCTGAACGTCCTATCCAGTTTTTCTGCTGAACAGAAACTTTTTCAATGAAATCAAGCCCGTCCAAATCGTCTATAAGTCTCTGAGCATATTCTGTAATGCGAAGCATCCACTGGCTTCTGTTCTTTTGGATAACTTCTCCTCCGCAACGTTCACATACAGCATTTACAACTTCTTCGTTTGCAAGACCTACTTTACACTGTGTGCACCAGTTAACAGGCATTTCCTGCTTGTAGGCAAGTCCCTTTTTGAAAAGCTGTAAGAATATCCACTGTGTCCACTTATAATATTTGGGGTCTGTTGTATTTATTTCCTTCGACCAGTCAAAAGAAAAACCGATGCTTTTAAGCTGACGCTTAAAGTTTTCAACATTTTTCTTTGTTACTATACTTGGATGAATTTTGTTTTGTATTGCAAAGTTTTCAGTAGGAAGACCAAATGCGTCCCAGCCCATAGGATAAAGTACGTTATATCCTTCCATTCTTCTCTTTCTTGAAAGTATGTCAAGAGCGGTATAACTTCTTGGATGTCCTACATGAAGCCCGTGTCCTGAAGGATAAGGGAATTCTACCAAGCCGTAAAACTTTGGCTTTGATGTATCTTCTCCTGCTTTAAATGTTTGGTTTTCGTCCCAGAATTTCTGCCATTTTTTTTCAATGGCACTAAAATTGTATTCCATTTCTATCGTTCCTTTCAAAAAGCTCAAAAGCTTATTCTTCAAAGTCTATATCTTCTTTTACAGCGTCGCTCCACAATCTTTCAAGACCGTAAAACTCACGCATTTCTTTTGTGAATATGTGAACAACAACATCGCCTAAATCTATTAAAACCCAGCCTGCCGAACGATATCCTTCTATGCTTATCGGATTTTCGCCAATTTCGCCTAGCTTTTCTTCCACTTCGTCGGATAGAGCCTTAACCTGTGTTATAGAATTACCTGTGCATATTACAAAGTAATCTGTAACGGTTGTAAGGTCTGCAAGCTTCAGTACTTGTATTTCTTTAGCTTTTTTTGAATCTAAAATTTGGGCAACCTCTAGTGCCTTTTCTCTTGATTCCAAAAAATTCACTCCTTCTATAATATAATATATCACTTTATTATAACTCAATTTCTAAAATTTGTCTACCTTTTTTTGAAAGTTATCTTGTGTTTTTTTCAATTTTCTTCGTCATTCTTTTGTTTTCACAAAGAATTGTTTCCCGAGTTATTGATTTCAAATAAAAAAAATGTTATTATGTTTATATGAAAATTAAAAGTTTACCTTTAAAAATAATAAATACTTTAAATTCCTGCGGTTTTGAAGCTTATGCCGTGGGTGGATGTGTGCGCGATTTTTTACTTGACAGAAAAATAAACGATTACGATATTTGTACCTCTGCCCTTCCAGAAGAAATCTGCTCTGTTTTTCAGAATGTAATAACAGTGGGGATTCGTTTTGGAACAGTTATTGTTACAGAAAATAATTGTGCTGTTGAGGTAACTACCTTTAGAACCGAAAAAGGATATTCAGACAACAGAAGACCTGATGAAGTTTTATTCGTAAATAAGCTTGAAGAGGATTTATCGCGCAGAGACTTTACTGTAAACGCTATGGCTTATCATCCCCAAAAAGGTATTACAGATTTGTTTGGCGGGCAAAAAGATATTGCAGGCAAACTTATTCGTTGTGTCGGAAACGCCGATTTGCGTTTCCGCGAAGACGCATTAAGAATTATCCGTGCTATGCGTTTTGCATCTGTTTTGGGTTTCTCTGTGGAAGAAGAAACAAAAAAAGCAATGATTTTAAACAAAAATCTTTTAAAAAACATTTCCAAAGAACGTATTACTGAAGAGTTTTTAAAGCTTTTAGGCGGAATTTATGCATCTGAAATTATTTGCGAATTTTCCGAAATAATAAATATATTTATCAAAAACTTTACTCTGCCTGACGAGGATTTTAACTCTTTACCTCAAAATGCTTATATGAGGTTCGCATTTTTAATTCAAAATCTTGAAAACAAAGAAGATATTATTAAAAATTTCAGATTACCTTCCGCCGTTTCACAAAAAATCCTGATTTTAGCAAATCATTATAAAAAAGACAACGCACCTTTTATGCTTTTACAAAAATACAACGAAGATGTTGTTTTTGAAATTTTTGAAATGAACAATGAAACCGAAATTTTAACTCGTTTTTTAAAAGAAAATCCTTGTTATAAAATAAGCCAGCTTTCAATTTCAGGGAAGGATTTAAAAGCTATCGGTTTTTTTGGCAAAAAAATAAAAGAAGTTCAAAATGAACTTCTTTATAATGTTGTTTTTAACAAAATTAAAAATGATAAAAAATCTCTTCTGGAATTTGCGGAAAATTTGAAATAATTATTCTTTTTGTCCTGCACAAACTCTTAATATACCGCCAAAATCTGCAATAAGTTCTGTTTTAAATCCTGCTTTTTGCATCATATCTGCGACAATATGCGCCTGTTTGTGACCTACTTCAAACCCTAAATAACCGCCTTTTGCAAGATTTTTTGCAGCTTTTTCAATTATTATCGGGTAAAATTTTAACCCGTCACTTCCCCCATCCAAAGCAAGATGCGGTTCGTAATCTTTAACATCTGTATCGAGCTTTTTTACTTCTTCACTTTCGATATAAGGCGGATTTGATAATATAACATCAAACTCTCCCTTAATATCATCTTTTAAAATATCAAGCTTTAAGAACTTGCCCGAAACGCCGTTCCTTTCGGCGTTTTTTGATGCAATTTTTAATGTTCTTTCGGATATGTCGGCAAATGTTACTTTTGCATTTGCATAATGCGCAACACAAACGCCTATGCAACCCGAACCTGAACATAAATCAAGCACACGCTTATTTTTTGATTTTTCTATTCCCCATTCTGCTAAAACTTCGGTATCAGGTCTTGGAATAAGGCAATCTTCACTTACATAAAAAGGCAAAGAATAAAACTCTTTTTCTCCAACAATATAAGCGACAGGACAGCCTTGCTGTCTTTTTTTTACACGCTCAAAAAATTTTTCACAAACTTCTTTGTTTACAGGACTTTTTCCGTTAAGGATAAAGTCACTTCTTTTGCAGTTTAAAAGATGCGCCAAAATAACTTCTGCATCAAGTTTTTCAATGCCTGCGGTATTTATAAGCTCGTGTACACTAATCACCATTTATCATCCTCGCTGTTATCGGTTCTCACAGCATTTAATGAAGCTATAGCAACTTCTATCTGAGAGTCGTCAGGTTCGCGCGTTGTTAAGTACTGAAGCCACATACCGGGTTTGCTTAAAAGCTGAACAAATTTTGATTTGCTCTTTCCTGCAATTTTTATAATTTCATAACTTATGCCTGCTACAACTGGTAAAAGAAGAAGCCTTGAAGCTATTCTTATAAAAACGTTTTCCCAGGATAAAAACGAGAAAACTATTATGCTTATTATCATTACAAAAACAAGAAAACTTGTTCCGCATCTTGGATGCAAGCGAGAATATTTTTTTACATTTTCGGGTGTTAATTCTTCTCCGTGTTCATACGCAAAAATTGTTTTATGTTCTGCGCCATGGTATTCAAAAACCCGCCTTATATCTTCCATTTTTGAAATAAGAAGAATATACACTAAAAAGATTGTTATTCTTATAACACCCTCAAGCAAGGTTTTCACAAATCCGCTCAAACCCGGTATTTTAGTGAATACACTTGCTATAACAGTTGGCAAAAGAATAAAAAGACATATACTGAAAATAAGAGAAATAAAAACTGCAAAGTATATTACAATATCCTTGATTTTATCGCCAAATTTTCTGTCAAGCCATTCTTCGAATTTTGATGGCTTGTAAGAATCGTCTTCTAAATCCACAAAATCTGCACTTCTTGTTAAAGCTTTAACGCCTATAACCAAAGAGAGAATGAGATTTACTACACCTCTTATCAAAGGCCATTTTAAAATTTTATATTTTGAAACACCGTTTCCTACGGGCAACTGTTCTACGTGTATTTCTCCGTCACTTTTTCTGACAGCAAGAGCCGTTCCTTTTGGACCGCGCATCATAACACCCTCTATAACAGCTTGTCCGCCTATGCTGGTGATATGTTCTTTTTTGTCTTTCATAGCATTAACTCCTTTCCATGCTAAAATAATTGTAACAAAAAAAAAGTTAAAATACAATAGCTATTTTAAATTTATGTTTTTATTTACATCGGGTTCACAATTATACACTTGACAAAAGGTCGTATTTTGTCATATAATTATTAAAGGGATTTTTTTCAATTTCCCACAAAAGAAAGGATGATAAAAGTGTCAAAAATCAGTGCAACATTACGCTGTACAAAGCTTACTGATTATATGAGTGACAATTTTTACATAAACGGTTCATGCCCTCTTGAAGGGTCTGTTCCCGTTGACAGAACAGTTATAAGATCTATTAACGGAAAATCAGGGATTTTCGCCGTTTCTAACGGGATAGGAAGCGGTATAAACATAGAAACCGCCGCATTTAAGGTACTTTCTTCACTGAAAAATTATCAGTCAAAGTTGCTCTCGGCAACTTTAGATGATACTCCTTCATTGATAGAAGATTATCTGGACAACGCAAACGGAATTGTAAATTCTCTTGGCAGTGTTGGTCCCGGCGGTGCATCAGGCGCATCCCTTGCTATGCTTATAATAAATCAGGACGTTGCAACGGCTGTAAATGTAGGTAATGCAAGAGTGTATGCATACCAGTATGGCAGATTAAACCGAATTTCGGAAGATGATACAGAAACTGCACGTCTTTTAAGTGTTGGTGCAATAAGAAAAGAAGAAGAAATGACACACGAATCACGCTCTCTTCTTACCAAATACATAGGTATTGTTCCGCAGGGCGGAATAAAGCCCCATTACTCTTCCCCTATTCCTATAAATAAGGGAGATGCATTTTTAATTTGTTCTAATGGTCTTACAGACTTTTTGCCCGAAGAACGTATTGCAAGAATAATGTCTTTAAACTCTCCTGACGAAAGACTTGTTCAAAGACTTATAAGCGAAGCTATTGTGCGAGGCGCAGATGATAATGTGTCCGTTATGATTGTACGCCCCAGAAAAAGTGGCTTTTCGCCCAACAAAAAGTCTAAAGGAATATTAAAAGCATCCTTGAGTGCAGTTTTGATTGCTTTTGCAATATTTTTGCTTGTAAAGCTTATTTCTCTTATTATTGGTATTGCAAAACCTGAACCTACGCCCCCGGTTGAACCCCCGGCTGTTACCGAAACCGAGGAGCCTGAAACCGAGCCAGAAATGATTTTGAGAGAACAGTAATTTTAAGAGGTTTATTTTGATGAAGGATTATATGATGCTTGCTATGAAAGAAGCCGAAAAGGCGGCTCTTATAGGAGAGATTCCTGTGGGTGCAGTTGTGGTTTTTAAAAATAAAGTTATTGCGTCAGCTCATAATCTTAAGGAAACGCAGAAGGACCCTACTGCACACGCTGAAACATTAGCCATAAGACAGGCTGCTGATTTTTTGAAAGACTGGCGTCTTATTGATTGCGAGTTATATGTCTCTTTAGAACCCTGCAGAATGTGTGCCGGTGCCATAGCCGAAGCAAGACTTAAAAGGGTATATTTTGGTGCATATGATATTGAAAAAGGTGCTTCTGATACACTTATTCCGTTTTGTGAGGTATACGGTGGAATATGTGAGGATGCGTGCAAAAAGATTTTAACTGATTTTTTTAATTCCAAAAGATAAATAATAAAAAAGGCGGTGTAAAAATTACACCGCCTTTTTTATTTGTTTTTATTTAAAGATAAATACGCTCTTTATTATGCCTTGGCTTGAGTAAATGAGAACCTGTGTTGCTTTGTTCACATCCGCACTTTCAAACTCAAGTTCATCGTAAGTTTTGATACTGTCGATTGTGGTTGTTTCTTTTACAAAATCTTCTTCACTCGTTGCAGAGAAATCATAAACATAAATCTTTGCTGATGAAGGTATTGTAAAGCTTTCCCACGCACCTTTATCGATGCCCTCTGTATCGTTTTTAGTTGTGTTTGTTACGATAATTTCGTTATTATCTGTCTTTGTTAATACTGTGCCAAAGTAGAAATAGTTATAAGATGTTGTTGTTGAACGGTCTACATCGTCTACCATAAACGAACGTTTTGATGCAGCTTCTGTTGTTTCTGCTTTTGCAAGAAGGTCAACTGAATCGTTCTTCTTGGGATTGTAAAGCTTGATTTTGCCTTCTTCCACCTTTAATAACCATCTGAAGTCTTTTGCTTGTTCATCGTTGTTTTCAATATACCAGTAAATATCGCCAGTGTTAAGAACGCCTGTGAACATTTTTTCTGTTGCTGAAAGGGCTGTATCTCCTTCGCCGGTTTTGATGTTTATACCTACTACTTTGTCCTGCATTCCATTGTTTTCTGTATTCATAACAGTTGATATTTTGTTTGCAAGAACGAAAGGTGTTTTATCAGTATATGTTGATGAACCAACATTTCCGCCATAAACTACAAGATATTTTGCTTTGTATGCGTTGTTGGAACCTGCATTGTACGCTTCTACTCTGTAATATCCGCCTACTGTAAATACGCTGCTATATGATTTGATTGCAAAGTTGTCAAAATCGTATACGCTATCGTTTATAAGAATTACTTTTGTTGATGAATCAACTGCAAGTACCTGTGAACCTGTGTTATCCTTGAATTTGCCTGTTGCATAGTAATACAAAGTGTGGTTATAATCGGTGTTTTCCCATACATTTTCAGGATTCGGGTACTTGATTGTCTGGTCTAAATCATCTTTTGTTACTGATGTATTTGCTACAACAGTATCAATTGAGTTGATTTCGCCTTTTGAGTTTAATGTGTATTTGAATAACTGTGCGTATTCTGACATTGTTATATCAATATCATCTTTTGTTGCATTTGCTGCTGATGATGATGCTAAAAGTGCATCAGTTATTTTGTCTGCTGTGGTACAGAGTGTTCCGTCAATTCTAACTGATGATGCACATGTTAAAAGTCTTTCGCCTGTTACTCCTGTGATTCCGAAGAAGGAAAGTTTTGCTACTTTTGAAGTTGCACCTTCTGTACCTGCTGATACAAGGTAACCAAGGTATGAATTTGTGTCTGCTGCACTTGCTTCAGCTGCGGCAATTTTGCCTTCGTGGTCAAGATATACTGTAACTGTATCTGTTACTGCAAGTTCCGGTTTTGTTCCTGTATATTCATCAAAGTTATAAGCAAGTTTGTACTCCTTGTCTTTGATTGTTATAATACCCTTATTGTCAACTTCCTGAACTGAGCCTGTAACAGAATTAGATGTTACTATACCCTTCCATACAGCAATACCTTCGGAACTTTCTTTGGATTTTGCTACGCTTATAATTGTCCACTTCTTTATGTTTGCTGCTGTGGGAGCAATTGCTTGTCCGTCTTTTGTAAGTGAGTAGATATATGAAATATCTCCGCTTTCAGGAATCTGGAAGCTCTTTGCACCGTACATCGAATATACTGTAACAGGTGTTGAAGCTGTATCAAGAGAACTTACTGCAAACACTTCATAAGATGTAACTACTGCTACTTCAGGTCTTGAATCGTTATCGTTACAGATAAACTGAATATTACCTGATTTTATAGCTTTAAAATCTTCTCCTGTAAAGCTTGATACATATTTGCCGTTGTATACAACCGCCATATTTGAATCAAACTTGATTGTTGAAGGTCTGTTATTATTGTAATATTCAAGAGAAGCGCCATCACTTGCTATAATATCGGCAGCCTGTACGGTTGTTATTACGTTGCCCTTTAATGTACTTATCTTTGAAAGTGTGGGTTCGTCATATTCTCCTTCAGATGCATATGCTGTGATTTTTTTACCAAGCAATTCCATTGCATCTTCGTTTTCTTCGATTGTATAGCATTTTTCGCCTTTATCTGTTTCTATAATAATCTGATTTTCTTTGAGGCCTGTTGCGCCAGTTGTAAGACCTGTCTGGTAAACTGATTTTACAACACCTTCAACTTCTTCTTTTTTAAGAAGTGTGCTTAATGCTGTGTTATCTTTATTTATTGTTGTAGTACCTGAAGGACTTACTGTTGCTACGGGAACTTCAAGGCTGTTGTATATAAGTACTGCTACTGTGCCTCTTGATGCAGGAGCATCCTGTCCGCCTGATGTAGCACCGTCTAATATACCTTTTTCAGCTGCAAGGGCCATATAAGGCTGATACCAAGGAGCATTGGGGTCTTTCTGCTGCTGGTCAATCATTGTGCCATAGTTTAATGCACATACTATCATTTTTACAGCTTCTACGTATTTAACTGGATCGTCAGCTCTGAAGGTGCCGTCTGTATATCCGTTTACTATTTTCTTGTCTGCTGCAAGTTTGATATATTTTTTTGCCCAGTGGTTTATGCTGTCAACATCAGCAAATCCTGATTTTACATTGTCGAATGCTGCATCAGCAATACCTAAAAATGTGATTATTACCTTTGCAAATTCGCCACGTGTGATTGTGTTGTCAGGTCTGTAAGTGTTGTCTTCGGGGTAACCGTTGATTATTCCAAGTGAAACAAGCTCGGTTACTGCGTTACCTACTGTTGTGTTGGGATTGATGTCAGTTAATGTAACTGCTGTGTCTGCAAATACTGTTACACTAAACAGCATTGCTACGCAAAGTGTTAATGCCAGTACTCTTTTTAAAATACTCATTTTTTATCCTCCTTACTTTTATGCATTTTTGCATGATATAAGTTTATCATGCATACTTTTATTAGTCAATAGAAAATAACAATTTGTCATATTACTTTAATATTAGAATTTTATTCAGGTAATTCTTCAAGCTCTTCCCTGTGTTTTTTAAGAAAACGAAAATACAAAATTATGCCCGCTACTATTATAAGTATGGAAACAAGCTGTGATATTGCCAGATTGCCAAGTTTTAATATGAAAGTGCTTTGGCGCAAGCCTTCCATCCAGAATCTGCCTATTCCGTAAAAAATCATATAAATGGTTACTGTTCTTCCGTTAAATCCTTTGCTTTTGCGGGTAAACCATATGTAACAGAAAATTGCTGTATTCCATAAAGATTCGTACAAAAAGAGAGGATGTGAAGGTGCGGCGCCGTTTACCGACATTCTCCACGGAAGCGAGGTTTCTACTCCATATACTTCCCCGTTTACGAAGTTACCCCATCTGCCTATAATCTGACCTACCAAAAAACCCAAAAATACTATATCAAGCATTTTGAGGGTATTGAGTTTCTTTTTGCGGCAATATATAATGCATGTAATAACCGCAGCTATTACTCCGCCATATATTGCTATACCGCCTTGCCAGATATAAAAAATGCTTAAGGGGTCGCTTTTGAAGTCCGCAAGACTGAAAAGAACGTAATAAAGTCTTGCTCCTACTACAGTGGGTATAAATCCCCAGATTACCATATCATATATGATGTCGCCTTTTTCGCCAAGTCGTTTCGCCTCTTTTTCGCACATAAGAATGGCAAGTATTGCACCTGCCATAATTATTATTGCGTACCAATGAATTTTTATATTCCCAAGTGATATTGCAATATTATTGATTGCAATATCTATCCCAAGACCGGGAAAAGATATGTTTTGCATTTTTATTTCTCCTTTAGTCTACCGGTTTCACTACCGAAAGCACACACTTATCTTTTTGCATACACTTTTCAAAAAGGTTTACTATTTCTTCAAACTCTGTTTTCAATAAAACCGTTGGCCATTCAAGAAAATCTCCTCCGCGGAATGCCGTTTTTACAAACTCGTTTGCTATTGCTTCTGAAACATTCAGCATGCGAAGATATTTGCCGTAAAGAGCTTTCCGCGCCCTTTCAAAGTCTGTTTTTAAAATTCCTTCTTTTCTTACTTTCTCAAGAGTCTCTAAAATTATATCACGTACTTTTTCAGGGTTTTCAGATTCGCCAGATATTTCAACAAAGGCAAACCCTCTTCCGCATGAATATGACGCGGAAAATTCTGAATTCACAAGATTTTCGTCATAAAGTTTATTGTAAAGTTCCGAGCTTCTTCCTAAAAGCACAGAAAGTAAAAGTGTATACAAAACATCCGCTTTCACAGGGTCTTTTGCCTGTTTTTCTTTAAACCCTATTGAAAATATTGGTTTTGATACCGAAAGCTTTTGTTCTTTAAAAGATGTATATATTTTATCGTCTTCTTCTGTAAGTATTCTTTCGTGTGCAGGTTTTTCGGTTGTTTTTATGCACTTTTCTACAACCTCTTCTACTTTTTTCGGGTCTGCATTCCCCGATATAAAAAGAATCATATTTGACGGGTTATAAAAATTGCGGTGGCAATCAAACAAAAGTTCTTTTGTTATTTCTGAAATAGATTCTATACTTCCTGCAATATCTTTGCGGACGGGATGGTTTTTATACATACCCTCTATCATATTGAAGAAAACTCTCCACGAAGGGTCATCGTCGTACATTCTTATTTCCTGTCCTATTATTCCCTGCTCTTTTGCTACATTCTCGTCGGTAAAGTAGGGATTTTGCACAAAGCTTAACAAAACCTCAAGGTTTTCGTAAAAATTAGAAGTTGCAGAAAAAAGGTACGCGGTTACATCAAATGAAGTAAAGGCATTTGCAGATGCTCCAAGTGCCGAAAATTTTTCGAACACGTCGCCTTCAGGTTCTTCAAACATTTTATGTTCAAGAAAATGGGCTGTACCATCGGGAATCTGTGTAACCTTTTCTCCTTCGCGGTAAGCCGAGTCAACAGAGCCGAAGTTTGTTGCAAACAGTGCATAGTTTTTTTGAAAATCTTTTTTTGAGTGAAGATATATTTTTAAACCGCTTTTATGCTCGAAACTATATACTTTTTCATCAATTTCTTTATATTCTTTTATTCTCATGCTTTGCCTCCGTTAAGAAAATAAACAGTGTCAAGTGTTATACTGTTTGCTGCTTTTATTACCTCTTCTTTTGTAACGGCTTTTATTTTTTCGATAGCTTCCTGCAGTGAAACAGGCGTCCTCGAAAGTTTATCTGCGTAATATTCACAAAGATGCGAAATACTGTCATTATAAGAGAGATATGAGTTTTCAATAGAAAGTTTTGCACTTGTGAATTCAAAATCAGTAAAGTCGCCCTTTTGCATATTTTCAAATTCGCGTTTTATTCCTGCTACGGCTTTATCATAGTTTGAAAATTCTATACCCGACTGCACAAACATAAGCGATTTTGTACGTTCGATTCTTGAAGATGCATAGTAACAAAGACTTTCTTTTTCCCTTACATTCACAAAAAGTTTCGAGGTTGTTCCTGCCCCGAACATTGCATTGAATACCAGCATAGGGTAATAGCCTTCTTCTGAAATATCGCAGTTTATACGATATCCCATTACTAGCTTTCCTTGTATTACGTTTTCGTTGTCCTCGACATACTTCTCTTTCGAAGATGTTAATATGCTTGTTTTTGCATAATCTCTTTGCACAAATGAGTATCCGTCAAATGCCTTTTTTGCCTTATCGGCAATAAAATCCATATCTGCATTGCCTACAACAAGTATATCAACAGGATTGTTTTTTAAAAGATTTAAATAATGTTCATAAAGGCTTTGGGGGGTTATTTTCTGCAAGTCTTCAATATATCCGTATTTGCGAATTCCAAATGCTTCGTCCTTACACATTATTTCAGCACAACGGAGCATTGCATAACTTGTTTTGTTATTTATTACTCCCTGTATTTCATCTGCAAGGTTTTTCTTTTCCCTTTCAAACACAGCCTGGTCAAAAGCGTTGTTTTCTATGTTAGGAGACAAGAAGGTTGTAAAGAGTAAATCTACTGCGT
Organism: Clostridia bacterium; assembly: GCA_045590155.1. Lineage (GTDB taxonomy): Bacteria > Bacillota > Clostridia > UMGS1883 > UMGS1540 > JAZNQL01. The sequence continues at coordinate 58,234 of JAZNQL010000036.1, forward strand.
CGGAAAAGTTTTGTTTACCAGAAAAACTGTCGGATATACAGTCTATTACAAGATTCAGGATATGTGCTTCTCCCCTTTTTGTAACGCTGGCAGAAAGAGAACTTCCGCAAAGCTGTTCAAGCCGTAAATTTAATTGTTTTTTGTCTTTATACACTGAATTGCCAGACATAAGCATTCTGGCAAGAAGAGTGTTTTTTACTGCATTTTCTCTGGTTAAGGGAGTATTTACATATATTCCCGCACGGAAATTTTTAAACTTTTCATCGTAAACTGAATGAAATCTTATTTTATTGTCAAGAATTTGTGTTTTCATTACCTACTCCTTTTTTAATGATAATATAAAATCGCCAAGGGCTTTTGCTGCATTCGGTTTTCCTACATATCTTATAGCTTCCCTGCTGTTTATACGCTTCCATTCATTGGACATAAGCTGATAAACTGCCTCGCCAATGGGATAAGTATCGGTTACCGCTACTGCAAGTCCGTTATTTATTAAAAATTCTATGTTTCTGTGTTCATGCCCCGGTATAGGATTGCAAAGTATCATCGGAAGTCCTTTCGCAAGACTTTCTGACGTTGAGAGTCCTCCCGGTTTTGTTACCAAAAAGTCTGCCGCGTCCATCATTTCGTTTACGTTATCAACAAATCCGTAAATGTATTTTTCGTGGGTTGTATTTATAGTTTCAAGCTTTTTGCGCATTCTTTCATTATTTCCGCATACGCATAGAATTTGAAAATCAAGGTTTAATTTGTCTATTTCTTTAACTGTATCTACCACATTACCGTAGCCCATACTTCCCATCATTATCATTATTGTATCTTTATCTTTTATTCCAAGATTTTTACGAGCTTGGGCTTTTGGTATTGTTTTTGAAAACTGTCTTCTTATGGGTATGCCGAAAGGAAGTATTTTTTCTTCCGAAATGCCGTGTTCTATACACTGATGTGTAAGCAGATGCGATGCTGTTACATAAAAGTCCAGGTCTGTATTTACCCAATATGGGTGTACTGTAAAATCAGTTACAATACCTATTGTTTTTATATCTGGCATCTCTCTTTTTATTTCGGGCAACAAAAGTGCCGTAAAAACATGTGGTGCTATTATTACATCCGCCTTATATTTTTTTGCAATATCTATACATTTTGCAACAACAAGAGTATTGGGTATACTTATCGGGATAAATGTTTTATCGGCTTTATCGTTTTTTTCAAGACTTCTGTATATTTTTCCATACAGAACCGGTACATGTTTTGTACTTACAAGATATCCTTTTTCAACCGACTGTCCTAAAAACTTGCTTATATCTTTATATGCATCAACAATTTTACACTCAACGTTGTTTTCTGCAAGATAATTCTTTACAGCTTCTGAAGCACTGTTATGCCCCTGACCTGTTGAAAGACTAAATATTAAAACTTTCATAAAAAAACACCTCAAAAATTTGTAACCAAAAAACTGATATTACATACTATGGTATTGAGACCGTAAGAAAACGGACTTACAAACTAAAGATTAAGAGTTAATTCGAATTGATTATTTAAAAAAGGAGGAAATGTAAATGTTTAATTTTGGTGGTAACGACTGCTGCTGCACATGGATTATTTTAATCCTCATACTGTTCTTCTTCTGTGGTAACCAGAATGGTTGTCAGTGCCAGAACGTATCTTCTACACCCTGCTGTAACTAATTCATAGGAGGCAATATTATGACAAACAACAACTGCGGATGCGGTTTCGATTGCGAATGCATCGTTTGGATCATCCTTATTTTCCTTGTTTTATCGTGTGTTTGTGGCGGTAACGGCTTAGGCTGTGGCTATGGCTGCAGATAAAAGTCTAGCCCAAAAGGTTTCGCTAAACGGCGAAGCCTTTTTTATTTATTGTTAAAATACTCTTTAAGCATTCTAAGAGCAATGGCTCTGTGGCTTATTTCATTTTTTACCTCGGGAGAAATTTCTGCCATGGTTTTCTTGTATTCTTTAAGATAAAATATAGGGTCATATCCAAAACCGTTATTACCAGACTGTTCGTTTGTTATTTCTCCATAACATTCAGCGGTAAAGACGTGTTCTTCTTCATCAACACACGCAATCGAGCATACATATTTTGCAGACCTGTCGGGAGTATTTTTTGCATTGACCTCGTCTATTAACATTTTGTTTTTTATTTTGTAATCCAAATCGTGTCCGCCGTAACGTGCCGAATATATACCGGGCTGACCGTCAAGACAAGAAACACAAAGACCTGAATCGTCGGCTATGACAATTGCATTCTGTATCATATTTTTAACCGTTTTTGCCTTTATTAAAGCATTTTCTTCAAAAGTTGTGCCGTTTTCTTCAATTTCAACGTCTATTCCTGCTTCTTCCATAGTTATTATTTCATATTCCGGAAGAATTTTTGCTATTTCTATTACTTTATTTTTGTTTTTAGTTGCCACTATTATTTTTTTCATACAATCACCCTATGGTAATTTTAATTTAATTGGGAGGATTTGTCAATAGCAATTGACAATCAAATAAAATAATGATAAATTATTTATGGTGATTATATGTTTTATGAATCGGTTTCAAAAATAAGCGGTATAGGTCCTAAAAAGCAAAAGCTTTTGGAGCGTCTTTCCATTAAAACAATCGGGGATATGCTCTATCATTTCCCACGCCGTTTTGAGGACCGAAGCAGTTTTAAAAAAATACACGAATTAGCTGACGGAGATGTTGTTTCGGTTTCAGCGGTTCCAAAAGGCACTTTGACTGTCAAAAGAATCCGTTCTTCTTTACTTATTTCTTCTATTCCCTTTGTTGATGAAACAGGAACCGTACAGGTTGTTTGGTACAATAATCCGTATGTAAAAAACTTGCTGAAAAAAGATGTAGAGTACAGTTTATACGGCAAAGTAAGTGTGCGGTATGGGAAAAAGGAAATTACAAATCCTGTTTTTGAACCTGCTGACAAGGTAAAAAGTGTTGGCAAAATTATTCCTGTATATCCATCTGTTTCCGGAATTACTCAAAAAAATTTAAACAGTTTTATAGAGAGCGCATTGAGTGTTGCAAAAGATTTCGCACCTGAAGTTCTTCCTTTTGATATACTTGATAAATACTCTCTTTTGAATGTAAGGGATGCTCTTGAAAATATTCATTTCCCCAAAAGCTTTAAAAGCTATGAGCAAGCCCGTAAAAGGTTTGTTTTTGAAGAGTTTTTGGTTTTGGAAACTGCTTTGCAGAAAATAAAAAAACAAGATAAAGAGAAAAACGGTTTTCCTATGAAAGCCGATGTAAATGAATTTAAAAAGCTCTTACCTTTTAATCTTACGGACGCCCAAGAGCGTGTTATAAATGAAATTTACAGTGATATTTCAAAAAATATTCCCATGAACAGGCTTGTGCAGGGGGATGTAGGTTCGGGCAAAACTGCTGTTGCGGCAGCTCTTATGTATGTTGCAGTAAAAAATGGTTATCAGGCAGTTATAATGGCGCCTACCGAAATTTTAGCACGCCAGCATTTTGAAACATTATCTAATTGGTTTACAGATTTTAACTGTGTTCTTTTAACAAGCAGCATTGCTAAAAAGAAGGATATCCGTGCCGATATTGCAAGTGGTAATGCAGATATTGTTATTGGCACTCACGCAATTTTGCAGGATAATGTTGTTTTTAAAAATCTGGGTGCAGTTATTACAGATGAGCAACATCGTTTTG
>JAZNQL010000037.1:0-22255 GCA_045590155.1 Clostridia bacterium
CTTGGCCTCCGACTTAAACTTCAGGCGATAATTTGCTTGCAGGCGTAGCTGGTGGCGATGTAGCCCTTTATAAAGTAATAGATATAGACCCAGGTTATACATACGATGTAGAAAGCAATATCTATTTTGCTAACTCTAGTCATGGTATAACATACAAGGTAACAGTAGGTCATAAAACCGCAAGCGGTAAATTTATTCCTATAAATGAATATATTCAGGAATATGCAACCACTCAGCTTAATGCCGACGATGTTACAAAGTCAACAAGCAAGCTTTGTTCAGCCCTTACTACAACCACCACAAGTGTTTCCTCTTTGGGTAGTGTACAAAAGGCAACTCTTTCTTCAACCGTTAAAGCAAATGACGCTCTTGCAAATGCAATAAAGGTTTCTTATGCAGCAAAAGGTATGAGTGGTGAAGTTTGGGTTAGCACAGATGGCTTTACAGTATATAAGACAGGTTCATACAACGTTCAGAATAACCCTGTAACACATCGCCCTGTAGAAGTAAGCTATGATTTAGGTGCAAACGGTGGTAAATTAACTGATACACTTAAATTGGCTGCAGGCGCTACTGGCAAAGCTTCCTTAAGACCTGTTACAGTTTCAGGCACAAAGGTAGTATCAGCTCAAGGTTACTTCAAGGGCTGGAAGCTCGGCGAAACTTCAACTATTTACACTTCCGAAGAAGGTAAAAAAGCTCCTGTTGGTGCAAGCGATTCAGCTCTTGCTTTAAACGCTCTCTGGTACGCAGTTGAAAACAACGTAGTATCAGGCGCACAGGCACAAAGAGCAGTTGTTAACGATAACGGCACAGAAAAGAATGTAATTCGTTTCTTAGCACTTGTTGACGATTCTTTCGCAGATTATAAAGAAGTAGGTTTTGTATTTACAACACTTGCTCAGAATCCCACAATCGAAGCAGGTTACAACAAACATGCGTATAACGAAATCTATAAGAAAATTAATGTAGCAGGAAATGCATTGGATATTGCAGATCCCACATTCCTTGCAAGCTTCACAAACAAGGGTGCTACCTTAAATCCCACAGGTATTGTTTACGCAAATGTAGTAATTGCTTCTGGTGACGAAAACATAGTTTACTACGCAACACCTTATATCGAAAAGGCAGACGGTACACGCGTATACGGAACAACAAAACAGGCAAGCTATTCTGCTCTTGCAGATTTAGATGACGTACAATAAGGTTTAAAGGAGGATATAAAAATGAAAGAAAAATATTTAAAGCCTTCGGCAGAAACCGTATTGTTTGACATAAACAACGTGGCAATGGAAATACAGCTTATAAGCCTCGAAGACGGTACACATAACCTTATTGACGATATCGGAAACGGTCTTGTTGTCGAAGAAGCATAATTAAATTACCAATTACTTTTGCGGACCCAAAAAAACTTCTTCTCATAATAAATCTTCTCCGCAAAAATAATGAATACCCGCAGGCGAATGCCGGCGGGTATTTGTTTTATATTAAAAAGCAAACTAGAATCATTTAGCTTTTTATATTGCATTTTTTGGATTTTTATGTTAAACTTATTTTAAATCAATATTAGGAGTAGAAAATGGAAAACATAAAATTGATTGTAGCCGAAAATATATCCAAATTAAGAAAACTTGAAAATATTACACAGGCAGAACTTGCACAAAGGCTTAACTATTCCGATAAAGCAATATCAAAGTGGGAGAGGGGAGAATCCCTTCCCGACGTTATTGTTTTAAAAGCCATTTCAGAAATTTTTGACGTTACCGTTGACTATCTTCTTTGCGAGCATAAAGAAGAAAAACTTATCCGTGATAAAGATAGAAAAAAGAATATAAATAAACTCATAATCACATTGCTTGCCTGCTCTCTGGTTTGGTTTTTTGCAACCGCAACCTTTGTTGGCGGAGGCATAGCAATAGGAGTCAGCAAAATATGGATAGTATTCGTTTATGCAATTCCTGTTACCTGCGTTATTCTTTTAATTTTCAATTCTATATGGGGTAAAAAACTCTGGGAATTTTTTATCCTTACAGTTTTTGTGTGGAGTATTTTAACCGCTTTATATCTCACATGGCTTTCAAAAAATATATGGCTTATTTTTATATTAGGAATACCCGCACAAATAATCGTAGTTCTGTGGACTGGGCTTAAAATAAAAATACGGAGAAAATAATAATGAATATTTGGGGACATTTTAAAACAATAACTCATCATAGACATTTAGTAATATCGCACGCAGCACGCGCCGGAATACTCTGGCGCGGTCTTTTGCATGATTTATCAAAATACAGTTTAACCGAATTTGTTCCCGGTGCAAAATATTATACCGGAACAAAAAGCCCTAACGAAGGGGAGCGAGAAGAATACGGATATTCAAAATCATGGATGCATCATAAAGGCAGAAATCGTCATCATTTTGAATACTGGACAGATTATAACAAACAAACACATCTTATGAGCCCAGTGAAAATGCCGTTAAAATATGTAAAAGAAATGTTTTGCGACAGAGTTTCAGCAAGCAAAGTTTATCAGGGCGAAAATTATACCGATTCACATCCTCTGGAATATTTCAGCAGAGCAAAAAAAAGACGTGAAATACATCCCGAAACATCAGACATTTTAGAATCATGGCTTTTGATGCTTTCTGAAAAAGGAGAGAAAGAAACCTTTAAACACATTAAAAATTTCAAAGGGGAATATTAGTTTGAAAAGTAAAGGGTTAAAACAGGTAAAGGAAATAAAAGAAGAGATAAAAAAGAATAAAGGTGTATTTGCGGTTTACGCCGTGTTACGCCTTTTTGTAATTGCGGCACTTATATTTTCGTGCATTCAGGCAAAGTGGGAAAATGTTTTTACCTGTGCATTGTCACTCATTCTTTTTCTTTTGCCAGCATTTATCGAAAAGAACTTTAAAATTGATTTACCATCTGCACTTGAAATTATTATTTTGCTTTTTATTTTTGCAGCAGAAATATTAGGAGAGATACAAGCCTATTATATAAAATATGTATGGTGGGACACTCTGTTACATATAATAAACGGATTTTTGTGTGCAGCAGTGGGATTTGCACTAGTTGATATTATAAATCAAAACAGCAGATTAAAATTCAATCTTTCGCCAATATATCTTGCGATAACCGCCTTTTGCTTTTCTATGACAATAGGTGTAGCGTGGGAGTTTTTCGAGTTCTTTGCCGATATTTTGCTTGGCACAGATATGCAAAAAGACACTATAATAACTTCAATATCCACAGTATCTATGGACCTTACAAAATCAAATCAGGTAGTTTTGGTACCCGAGATTTCGGAAACTCTGTTAAAGCTTAAAGACGGAACTTTGTCAAGTTTGTCTTCTTACGGAATAAACGGCTATCTTGACATAGGGCTTATAGATACAATGAAGGATTTGTTTGTGAATTTTATAGGCGCAGTAGTTTTCAGTATAATAGGCTATTTTTATGTTAAAAACCGCGGACGCGGAAAGCTTGCAAAAAATCTTATACCCAAATTAACAGAGGAAGAAAATCCTACTTCAAATAATTAAAAGGCTGAATCTATGATTCAGCCTTTTAATTTATCTAAAACTTTACCAAGACAAATTATATTTTTGTTTTTAATCAATGGATAGTCAGGATTTTCAGACTTTAGTCCATCGGGAGTATATTCTTTTACAAAAACATCACTGCCTATTGCGAACAAACCTATTTCTCCGTATTCTAAAGAAGTTTGTCTGTGAACAAAAAGTTTATCTCCGTCAAAAAACCTTGGTTCCATACTATTGCCTGAAACACGTATTAAAATATTTGCATTTTCGGGCGGGGCATAAGGTAACTCGTATTCAGTATAAGAACTGCTGTCCCAAAACTGTCCTGTGCCGGCAGAGGCAGGTAAATCACAATAAGGGATTATATAACGTATTTTGCCCGAAGAAAGCGAGTATTCGTGATTTAAAATATTTCGAACATAAGACTTGCTTTTTTCGTTCAAAGAACGATATTTTCCTATAATGTCTGTCTCTTCGTCGGAAAAAGAAGAAAATTCCAATAGTGTGTCGGTACTTACATTTAATATCTGTGCCAAAAGCTTTATTTTTTTTATATCAGGCTCGCGTTTGCCACTTTCATATAAAGAGTATGTCGATTTGGCAACACCAAGCAGTGCCGCAACATGGGATTGCGACAATTTTTTTTCAAACCTTATATTTTTAATCTGTGAAGAAAAACTCATACTATCACTTCCTGGCAACATTATACGACAAAAAGTGACATATGTCAATAAAAAATTTGCAAATTGCAAATAAAAATAAAAAATTTTGTTAAAAAAGTTGACAATTTGCAAATTTAGAGTTATAATTCATTTATAAAATTTGCAGATTGCAAATAAAAGGGAGGTTGTATGTGCTTCGAATGTAAAAACACAAAGTGTATTCCGCGTTGTCCTAATTTTTGTGAGGAGGTTTTTTTAAATTGTGAAATATGCGGCGGGGAAATATATTACGGGGAATACTATTATGAAATTTATAATGAGAAGTGGTGTGCAGATTGCGTTAAAGAAGTAAGAAAAACAGCAGGGTAAGAGAGGAGCGACGGTTTTGAAAGGATCAATATGTATAAAATGCGAAAATGCACGTGCAGATAAATGCCGTTGGATATCAAGATGTATAGCGATTGACGGTTGGGAAGCAACGCAGGTAGACTATGAAGGTTATACAAAGATAAAAACCTATTCGGTGCACAAATGCCCTAATTTTCTGCCAGAAGATAAAGAGAGAAGAAAAGCGGCTTTTAAAAAGTTAAAGGAGAACACATATGCAGGTAAAAGATTTTCTTATGCAGGGAAGATGGGTTATGAAGGAAATAGAAGAATTGGCTGAAGCAAGAGAAAAAGCCTATTTAACAGTTACATCCATAACTCAGAGAATATCTAAAGAAAAGGTAAATGGGGGACGCAGGGATAAAGACGGAAAACTTGCAGAATATGTTGAGCTTTCGGTAAAAATAGACAAAAAGATATCAGAACTTTTACTTGTAAAAGAAGAAATATTTGATTTGATAAACAGTTTAAAAAGCGGAATAGAAAGAACGCTTCTTACTGCAAAATACATAAACTTTAAAACATGGGAAGAGATTTCGGAAGAAACAGATTACAGTGTAATGCAATTACATAGAATACATAAGGTAGCAATAGATAAACTTGAAAAAAATTTTGCTCAAAAGAAAAAAGAAAGCGAAAGTGCATAAAAATAAAAGGCTGAACCAAAAGTTCAGCCTTAAATTTTTTAACGTTAAAATTATTCCTGCTCGTCAGAAGCATCTTCTGTAACGTCTTCTTCAGAAGTTTCAACTTCTTCTTCAACTTCTAAAACTTCTTCAATTTCTTCGTCGCCTTCTTCGAAGGATTCATTATCTTCCGCAATTTCAATTTCTTCAGCATCTTCAGGAATTATGGGGTTACCGAATTCATCATATTCAACAACAACTTCAGGACCTTCCAACGCTTTTTTAAGATTCGTATATTTCATAGCAAATATTATAAGGAATATTACAAGAAGGATAATTATAAGTGACATTATAAGAACTGCTATATTGGGGATAAATGTCGAGTATTCAACGTAAATAGGTGTGTTTGTTGTAGCAACAAATGTCTTTTTAGATAAGGGCATGGGGGATGAAATTGTAAGCGTTGAAGTACCCTCTTTAAGCTCTGCAGCATCAAAACCATAGCTTGCAAGCAAAGCTGCTAAATCAATGTTACCACTGAAAAGGTAAGCAGTACCAAATGGGGAAGATTTTGTTGTAATGCAAACATTTTTTTCAGGATCACCTTCGCTGGTAACTAAAGGACAAAGCTGGAAGAACGAAGGGAAATAAGGAGATGCCGAAAACTTGTCAAAATCTTTTGCCGAAATAGACATTTTAACACCGTGCAAATCTCCGTCTACCGCTTTTTCAACTTCCAAAGCGTCAACACCTGTAAAATAACCCTGTTCAAATTCAGAATTTAAAGATTTAATCTGTTCGTCCATATAACTGTCGTAATCTTCAACACCAAAGTTTGTTTTAAGAGCCTCTAACGATGTAAGATAAGTGAGATCAACCCCAATACCACCGTTCCAACCTAATTTTACAGCTGTGTCAGCTTTAAAACAACCTGTTAAAGAAAGGCACATTACAAGTGACAACAAAATAAAAGCTAATGTTTTTTTCTTCATACTATTTCACTCCTAATAAAAATTATTACTTAAATTATATCATATAAAAGAAAATAATCAAGAAAAATATGTTAAAAGACACAATTATTTTACATTTGAATAAGCAGGGAGCCCATATTCAGCTTCTGCAGATTTTGCTGCATTTATAACAGCTTGCTCAAAAACCTCTGCCGCAAGAACACCAACGGAATTTATATCAGCCGCTATATCTCCGCAGCAAAGAGCATAAACACTGTCGCCGTCAGCAGTAGTATTTACAGGATTTATAGCTCTTACCATCCCACATGATGCCATTGCAGCAAGCTTGTTTGCTGAAGTTTTATCAAATTTTGCATTTGTTATAATAGCACCTATGCAGGTGTTTCCTGCGAAAAGATTTTTTTCTTCATAGCTCTGACAAATACATTTTGTACTATCAAGAAATTTATCTTTGTAAAGACCTGCAATAATTTCGCCCTTTTCATAAACATCTCCAAGAGCATTTACCGCAACAATTGCACCAACCTTAAGCTCGCCTGTCTGTATAGCAAAACTGCCTATACCTGTTTTCATGGCACAGGCAGAACCTAAAAGCTTTCCTACCGAAGCACCTGTTCCTGCACCGTAGTTTCCGTCTTTGTAATTACCTGTGTTTTTACATGCTTCATAAGCCATATTTTCGTCAGGATAAGCATCGGCACTTCCTACTCCCAAATCAAAAAGAGCCGACTGACAAACCAGAGGAACCTTTTTAATTCCTGTTTCAAAACCAATATTTTTTTCTGACAAATATTTCATAACTCCGTTTGCAGCACAAAGCGAAAAAGCACTTCCGCCCGAGAGCAGTACAGCATGAATTTTATCAGCCGCAGCAACAGGCTTTAAAAGCTCTGATTCACGACTCGCAGGGCCTCCGCCACGAACGTCAAGACCGCAGGCAGCACCCTCTTCACATAAAATAACAGTGCAGCCTGTGGCAAGCTCTTTGTTTTCGGCGTTGCCTACCAAAAAATTTTCAAAATCATTTACCGATATAATCTTCATACTTAATTTTTCTCCATATATTTTTTTAACGGTTTACAAATTGCAACCGAAAGAATAATAGCAGCCACAATCTCCAAAACAGCATTCAAACTTATTATGGTCTGAAAAACCTGAATTATGGAAATAAAACTAAAAAATTTCCAAAGACAAAGCAAAACCAAACAAGAGTGAATAATTGTGGAAAATCCTGCACAAATGCTTATATTCAAAGTATCAGATTTTATAATTTTTTTAAGAATTATATAAATAAGTCCCGGTAAAATACCAAGCAGAATACGTGGCAGCAAACACATAACAAGCGAAGCTAAAGGTGCGCCGCTTAAAAAAGGTGAGAACAACATATCTACCGCCGCCGTTGAAGAGGTCGCTTTAATAAGGCTTAAAATTCCAAAAGTCAAGCCAAAAAAACCGCCATATAAAGGACCCATTAAAATTGAACCTATAATAACAGGAATATGTAAAAGAGTAATCGATACCGGTGGAACGGTAATGAATCCTATATTTGCCACAGAAAGAACAATTTCAATAGCAATAATTAAAGTCATTCTGGTAAAGTTTTGTAAATTTTTTGACATAAAAAGCCTCCTGTATTTTGATTAAATAAATATATCATAAAATATAAAAAAAATCAATATATAAAAAAATTTCCCCTTCAAAAAATTGAAAGGGAAATAAAATTATTTCAAAAACATTTTTACAGCGGCATCGTGAGCCATATTTTCAAGAGTATCGTCAATGGGTGACAGTGTAAACGAAGAATCCTTTTGCTTTATTGCGGTAAGCAGAATTTCATCACAAAGCCCTGGGTTTTTTGGAAGAAGAGGCCCGTGACAGTATGTGCCAAAAAGATTTTTGTAACGAACACCTTCTGTTTTATCTTCTCCGTTGTTTCCGTAACCGCAAACAATTTTTCCAAGAGGAGCGACATTTTTTCCAAGATAGGTTTTACCTGCATGATTTTCAAATCCTACAATACGATGCCCGCCATTTTCTTCTGTGCAGTCAAAAATATAATTCCCAGTCATTCTCTTTTTTCCGCCTAAAGTATAAAAATCAACAGCACCCAAAAAATCAGATTTTTGACCGTCGGGAGCAACATAATATTTTCCCATCATCTGAAAACCACCACAAATGCAAAGAAAAACCTTGTTGTTTTCAACTGCATCTATAATACCCACAGCTTTGCCTGTGCTTTTTAAATCATCAAGCAAAAGCTTTTGTTCGAAATCCTGACCTCCGCCAATAAAAAACAAATCGAAAGCCGAAAAATCAATACTTGAGCCAACTGATACAGGAGTAACCGAAAAATCAATATTACGCTCTTTTAGACGATGAGTCATGCAAAGGATATTACCGCTGTCGCCGTAAAGATTTAAAATATCGGGATAAAGATGACATATATTAACTTTCATAATTTACCTCCAGAACTCTTTGCCGCCAAGCTTTTTCAAGAGCTTTGAGCGGAACTCAAGCATAGCCGTATATGTCGGAACAATAACTACCGGACAGCTTTGAGAGGTAAGTGCACCTATAAGCTCGTCAAAGTCAGGAAGAATTTTCATTTTATCTTCACTTATACCGGCATACTTTAAACGTAAAGCCATGTCATAACATCTGCTACCGGAAATATAAATATTGCTCAATCTGTCGCCAAAGCTTGTAAGCTTTTCAAAATCAACATCATAAAGCCACGAGATATCAGTTCCGTCGGCAATTTTATCATTTATACATAAAGCAAAGGCAAACTTATCATCAAATGAAGAAATATAATTTAAAACCTGATTACAACCGGCGGGATTTTTAATAAGTATCATTCTCATATCCTTGTCGCCGAGGTCAAATTTTTCCATTCGCCCAAAACCGCACTCAAAGTTTTCTATGGCGCTTTTTGCCTCATCAAACGAAAAACCCATAGCTGTAAGAGCCGCAATCGAACCTGCAGCGTTATATATATTATAACCCGCAGGGAGATTTATTTTAACTTCATTTTTTTCGCCGTTACAGTTCATAATAACACGACTGTAATCTGGTGTCTGCTCTAAAACATCGCAAACCGAAACATTACACTTTTGCCTTTTGTAACCACAGTTTTCACAATAAAAACCGCCAAGATGTCCGTAAGTTTTATATGTGTATTTGTATTCGTTTTTGCATTCTATGCAATGAAGAGCATCACTAACTTCTTGTGCAGGCTTTTCATATAAAGGAACATCCACGCCATAAAAGCAAATTTTATTGGGGAGCCTTTTAGCCAAAGATGAAGTTAATGAACAATCTGCATTCAAACAGATTGTTGCATCAGGAGCATTTGAAAGCCCTGTATAAATATTTTCAAGAGTATGGGTAATCTCGCCAAATCTGTCAAGCTGGTCACGGAAAACATTTGTAACCAGAATAACTTTAGGCTTTACAAGACGTATAACCTCTTTTGAAGCTGCTTCATCGCATTCAATTACTGCATACTTTTTGTTTGATTTACCGAAGAAGGTTGTATTTACCGCAAAATCCGAAGTAATACCCTGTATAAGGTTAGAACCTGATTTGTTCGAAAAATAACTTTTATCCGTATCGACAAAAGCTTGTTCAAGCATTCTTGCCGAGGTAGTTTTACCGTTAGTACCCGTAACTAGTAAAACTTCAACATCCTTTCCAAGCTTTTTTAAAATTTCGGGCGAAACCTTCATAGCGAGCCGCCCCGGGAGAGCAGTGCCGCCGCGTTTTGTAATTCTTAAAGCTGTACGGGTTGCTTTGCATAAAGCAGTAGCTAAAAAATCTCTCATATAAAAGCACACTTTCATAAAATTTATAAGAAAATAGTATTATAAAATATTTAAGATGTCAAGCATTTATTCTATTAAATTCCATTTTTTTATTGGACATTTAAAGAAAAATTCACAAATAATGAAAATTTTTCTTGTATTTTTGATAAAAGTATTGTAAAATAGGTAAGATAAATGTTAAAAGGAGAAATAGTATGAACAAGAAAACAGTAGAATCCATTGAAGTTCGTGGCAAAAAAGTTTTAGTAAGATGTGATTTTAACGTACCTCTTGACGAAAATAAGAATATCACAGACGAAAACAGACTTATCGGCGCACTTCCCACAATTAAGTACCTTGTAGATAACGGAGCAAAAGTAATTTTATGCTCACACCTTGGCAGACCCAAGGGAGAATTCAATATGAAGTATAGCCTTGCACCCGTAGCAGCAAGACTTTCCGAGCTTTTAGGCAAAGAAGTAAAAATGGCTGCCGATGTTGTAGGCGAATCTGCACATAAGCTTGCATCCGAGCTTGCAGATGGAGATGTAATGCTTCTCGAAAATGTAAGATTCCATAAGGAAGAAGAAAAGAACGACCCTGCATTTTCAAAAGAACTTGCATCTTTAGCAGAAATTTTTGTAAACGATGCATTCGGTACCGCACACAGAGCACACGCTTCAACAGCGGGTGTAGCTGATTATATTCCTGCAGTATGCGGATACCTTATCAGAAAAGAAATCAAAATCATGGGCGATGCCATTTCAAATCCCGAACGTCCCTTCATCGCTATTTTGGGTGGTGCAAAGGTTTCGGATAAAATCGGTGTTATCGAAAACCTTCTTGAAAAGGTTGACACTCTTATCATCGGTGGCGGTATGGCATATACCTTCTTAAAAGCAAAGGGATACGAAATCGGTACATCACTTTGCGAAACAGATAAGCTTGACCTTGCAACAAGCCTTATGAAAAAAGCAAGCGATAAGGGAGTTGAACTCTTATTACCTGTTGACACAGCAGTATGCAGCGAATATCCCAATCCTTCAAACAAAAAGATGGATGTTGAACTTGTAGATGTAGAAAATATTCCCGCTGACAAAATGGGACTTGACATCGGCAGAAAAACTGACAAGCTTTTTGCAGATAAAATTAAAACGGCTAAAACAGTTATCTGGAACGGTCCTATGGGTGTATTTGAAAATCCTGACCTTGCATGCGGTACAATAGCTGTTGCAAAAGCAATGGCAGAAACCGATGCAGTAACAGTTATCGGTGGCGGCGACAGTGCAGCAGCAGCTGAACAGCTTGGATTTGCTGATAAGATGACACATATTTCAACAGGCGGCGGCGCATCACTTGAATTCTTGGAAGGTAAAATTCTTCCCGGTATTGATTGCTTGATGGAAGCTGACGATGTAAAAAAAAAAGTAGCAGCAGGTAACTGGAAGATGAACAACACTCCCGCTGAAGCAAAAGCACTTGTTGAAGCGTTGGTAGAAAAAACAAAGGACGCAAAGAACGAAGTTATCGTTTGCCCCTCATTTGTTTGCTTACAAACCGCACTTGAAGCTGCAAAAGGCTCAAATATAAAGGTTGCAGCACAAAACCTTTATTTTGAAGAAAAGGGTGCTTTCACAGGAGAAGTTTCTCCCTGTATGCTTTCCGAAATGGGAGTAAAATATGTTGTTATCGGACATTCTGAAAGAAGAGAATACTTTGCTGAAACAGACGAAACAGTAAACAAAAAAGTTTTAGCAGCTATATCACATAATATCACACCTATTCTGTGTTGCGGCGAAACATTACAGCAACGCGAATACGGCGTAACAGTTGACTTTATAAGAACACAGCTTAAAATAGCACTTCAGGGTGTAAGTGCAGAGAATGCAAAAAACATTATTATAGCTTACGAACCAATTTGGGCAATCGGAACAGGTAAAACAGCAACCGACGAGCAGGCAAACGAAGTTTGTGCAGCTATAAGAGTACTTGTAAAAGAACTTTACGGCCAAGATACAGCAGTTAAAATAAGAATACTTTATGGCGGAAGCGTAAATGCAAAAAATGCAGCAGGACTTTTTGCCTGCAGCGATATCGACGGCGGTTTAGTCGGCGGTGCAAGCCTTAAAGCAGATGATTTTGCAGTAATAGCAAATGCTTAAAAAATAAGTAATGCCCGAGAAATCGGGCATTATTTTAAAGAGCAGATGTAATTATTTTGGATAAAAAGCTTGTTACACTTATAATTATGGACGGTTTTGGTATAAATGAAGAAAAAGAAGGAAATGCAATTTATGCTGCAAAAACCCCCAATATGGACAGATTTTTAAAAGAATATCCTAATACAGCTATTGATGCCAGCGGTCTTGAAGTAGGACTTCCTGACGGGCAGATGGGCAATTCCGAGGTAGGACATACAAATATCGGTGCAGGCAGAATTGTATATCAGGAACTTACAAAAATCACAAAATCAATAAATGATGGCGACTTTTTCGAGAACGAGGCTCTTTTGGCAGCCTGCGAAAATTGTCATAAAAATAACAGCGCACTTCATTTTATGGGACTTTTGTCAGACGGCGGAGTACATAGCCATAATACACATTTGTATGGTCTTTTGGAAATGGCAAAAAAACAGAATATACAAAAGGTTTATATTCATGCAATTACCGACGGACGTGACGTTTCGCCAACATCTGCAGCTGGCTTCTTAAAAGAACTTGATGAAGAATGTGCAAAAATAGGTGTAGGTAAAATAGCAAGTGTTATAGGAAGATTTTATGCTATGGACCGTGACCAGAGATGGGACAGAGTGGAAAAAGCTTATAATGCACTCGTATTCGGAGAAGGCGAGAAGTTTGAAAATGCTTCTGAATATGCTGAAAACTCTTATAAAAATGACGTTACAGACGAATTTTTACTTCCTGCAACAAGTGGCGAGGGAACAATAAAAGCAAATGACAGCGTTGTATTTTTCAATTTCAGACCCGACAGAGCGCGTGAAATCACAAGAGCCTTTGTAGATGACGAATTTACAGGTTTTGAGAGAGAAAACGGCAGATTTCCTCTTTACTATGTGTGTATGACACAATACGATGCAACAATGCCTAATGTTGATATAGCATTCCGTCCTCATTCTCTTGAAAACACATTTGGCGATTATATTTCAAAGCTCGGCTATAAACAACTTCGAATTGCCGAAACAGAAAAATATGCACATGTTACCTTCTTCTTTAATGGCGGTGTAGAACGTCAGGCCGAAGGGGAAGACAGAGTTTTAATTCCTTCGCCCAAGGTAACAACCTACGATTTAAAACCCGAAATGAGTGCCTACGAGGTTTGTGATGCAGTTATCGAAAAAATAGAATCCGAAAAATACGATAACATAATATTAAACTTCGCAAACTGCGATATGGTAGGTCATACAGGAATGTTCGATTGTGCAGTAAAAGCAGTTGAAACAGTTGACCAGTGTGTAGGAAAAGTAGTAGAGGCAGTTTTGGCAAAAGGTGGCACCGCTATTATTACTGCTGACCACGGCAATGCCGACAAAATGGCAGAATCAGACGGATCTCCCTTCACAGCACATACCACAAATAAAGTACCCTTTGTTGTAATAGGCGAAGGCGATGTGCAGATGAAAGAAACAGGCAGACTTGCTGATATAGCACCCACAATGCTTAAAATTATGGGACTTGAAAAGCCTTGCGAAATGGATGGAGAAAGTCTTATAAAATAAAATTTTTTGAATATTTAAAATCCTTACGGGCAAAATATCCGTAAGGATTTTTTTATGTGAGGAATTTTTATGAAAATAAAAGACATATCGGCTATCGAAATACTCGATTCAAGAGGCACCCCCACAATACAAAGTACAGTAATTTTAGAAAACGGTCAAAAATATACAGCTTCGGTTCCGTCTGGAGCATCAAAAGGACAGCACGAGGCAGTAGAACTTCGCGATAAAGACAGATTTTTCGGTAAAGGAGTAAAAAAGGCAGTAGATGCAGTTTTGGGACCTATAAGGGAATCGGTTTGCGGAATGCATGCAGAAGACCAAAAAGAAATAGATGCTGCCATGATATTGCTTGACGGCACAGAAAACAAATCAAAGCTTGGAGCAAACTCAATTCTGTCAGTTTCTCTTGCTGTGGCAAGAGCAGCCGCAGGGTCGAATAATATGGAACTTTACCGCTATCTGGGAGGAGTGGGGGCAGATATAATGCCTCTTCCCATGATGAACATTTTAAACGGCGGAGAACATGCAAATAACAATATAGATATACAGGAATTTATGATAGTTCCAACAGGAGCGCAAACTTTCTCCGAAGGGTTAAGAATGTGTACCGAAATAAATATGTGTCTTAAAAAATATTTAAAGGAAAAAGGAATTTCGGTGGCAGTAGGAGATGAGGGTGGTGTAGCCCCAAACCTCGAAAACGAAAGAGACGCCATAGAATTGATTTTGGATGCAACAAAAATGGCAGGATACACACCTGGTAAAGAAATAAAAATTGCACTTGATGCTGCAGCAAGCGGATGGTATACCGAGGAAGGTATGTATGTAATGCCCAAATCAGGTCGTGTATTTTATGGAGATGAACTTATAAAATACTGGGACACCTTAATATCAGACTATCCTATAATTTCACTTGAAGACCCTGCCGCAGAAGATGACTGGACGCTGTGGCAAAAACTTACCATGCGTTTAAGCCGGGCAATACAGCTAGTTGGCGACGATTTATTTGTAACCAATACCGAAAGAATAAATCATGGCATTGATATAAAAGCATGCAATGCAGTTTTAATAAAGCCAAATCAGATAGGAACTTTAACCGAAACAATAGCAGCAGTAAAACTTGCGCAAAGCAGCGGGTTTGGCACGATAATATCTCATCGCAGTGGCGAAACAGAAGACACATTTATTGCCGATCTTTCTGTGGGTCTTGGAGCGGGGCAGATAAAGACAGGAGCACCCTGCCGAGGCGAAAGAACAGCAAAATATAATAGACTTTTAAATATTGAAGCACAGATTTGCGGAAATTATAAATAAATTTCCGCAAATCTTAAAAAAAGCTTGTAAAATTTAAAATATTATGTTACAATAGCAAGGTAAAAGAAAAATTTGGAGGTGTATGTAAATGTTACAGACAGTATTTTCAATAATCTACATAATAGTTGCCATTGCTCTGATAGTTGTAGTTCTTCTTCAGAAGCAGAAGGAAGCAGGTCTTTCAGGCGCTATTGGCGGATCAAATAGCGGTTCTGATAACTTTTTTGGTAAAAACAAGGCAAGAACAAGAGAAGGTCTTTTAGAAATCCTCACAATAGTTTTTGCAGTTTTATTTGTTGCGTTATCAATAACTTTATCATTACTTAAATAAGTAACCAAAAACCCTTGGCCGCCTCTTAACGGGGCGGCTTTTTTAAGAAAGGAAAGCTCTTATGAAAAAACACTTTGCCAAAATAAGCGGAATATATAATTCAAACCCTAAAGGCTTTGGTTTTGTGTTAAATGATAAGGGCGATGTATATATATCGGCAGAAAATAAAAATACTGCTTTTGACGGAGATTTTGTTGAAGTTTTAATTACAAACCAATTCGACAGAGAAGGCGAGATTATAAAAATACTTGAACGAGGGACATATACATTATGCGGCTCGTGCGAGGCAGGCATTTTTGTGCCCGACAATAAACGAAGCAACGACACTTTTTTAATAACCGAGAATTCGTCTTCTTATAACGGACAAAAGGTACTTTTTTCTGTTACAGACTGGGAAAGAAGACTTGGAAAAGTTATTTTATCACTTGGAAAACAAGGAGAAAACAGTGCCGAAATTTCGGCAATACTTCACACCTTCGGGTTTGCTAAAAAATTTACCGATGATGTTTTAAAAGAAGCAGAAAACCTTTTAACCACGCTTAAAATAGAAGGCAGAGAAGATTACAGAAATCTTTTAACTGTAACAATTGACGGTGCCGATGCAAAAGACCTTGATGATGCAATATCACTTGAAGTTAAGAATAACACATATATTTTGTATGTTCATATAGCTGACGTTTCACATTACGTTAAAGAAAAAAGCTTTCTTGACAATGAAGCATTTGAAAGAGGAACAAGTTGTTATTTGCCAGACCTTGTTGTGCCAATGCTTCCCGAGCAGCTTTCAAACAACCTTTGCAGCCTTCATCCTATGGAAGACAAGCTTACATTAACTGCAGTTTTAACATTTGCTTTTGATGGTAAGCTTCTTGATTTTAAAATAACTGAATCAGTAATAAAATCTGATTATCGGTTAGTTTATACCGATGTAACAAAAATGCTTGAAGATTCAGAATGTAAGCTTTGGGAAGAATATAAAGATATAAAGCAAATGCTTTTTTCGATGGAAAAACTTGCAAAAATTTTAAGGGAAAAGCGATTTTCTGAGGGCAGCATAAACCTTGATATTCCTGAAAGTTATGTTGTAATGCAGGACGGCAAGCCTGTTGATATTATAAAACAACAGCCCGAAATTTCGAATATCATTATAGAAGAATTTATGATAGCTGCAAACTGTGCAGTTGCAGAATTTTCGGTTAAAAATGAATTGCCCATAATTTTCCGTGTGCACGAAAAAATAAAAAAAGAAAAAGAAGAAAAATTTATAAAATTTGCGCACATTTTAGGTTTGTCGGGTAACAATATTGATGCAATATTAAAGCAGGCAGAGGGAAAAAAGTGCAACAAAATAGTAAATATGATGCTCTTGCGTTCTATGTGCAAAGCACTTTACAACAAAAATAACACAGGACATTTTGGAATATCGGCAGAATATTACTGTCACTTTACGTCTCCCATACGCCGATATCCCGATTTATTTACTCACAGGGTTATAAAAAATTTTTTGGCAGGCAACGATGTTTCTCATTTTGAAAAAACAGTAGAAGAGGCAGCATACAATTCTTCGCAAAGAGAAGAGGATGCAGAAAACGCTTCAAGAGAAGCGGTAAGATACGAAACCTGTATATTTATGAAAGATAAAATCGGGAATAACTATACGGCCACTATAACCTCTGTTACAAACTTTGGTATGTTTTTAGAGCTTGATAATATGGTAGAAGGTCTTTTACTTATGGAAGATTTAAAAGACGATTATTATATATTTGACGAAGAAAGATTTTTGCTTTATGGGAAACGTAAGGGCAAAAAATATAAACTTGGAGATAAAATAGAGGTAACAGTTTCGTCGGTTGACGAAATTGCACGCAGAATATATTTTGTTTTGACGGAGGAATTAAACCATGCAGTCAAAAGTAATAGCACAAAACAAAAAAGCAAGACACGATTACTTCGTGGAAGAAACATACGAGGCAGGAATAGAGCTAGCAGGAACCGAGGTAAAGTCAATAAGACAAGGAAAGGTAAATCTTAAGGACTGTTATGCGTCGGTAAAAGAAGGAGAACTTTTTGTGCATGGTATGCATATAAGTCCTTATGAGCAGGGGAACATATTTAATAAAGACCCGTTACGCGATAAAAAACTTTTAATGCATAAAAAAGAAATTGCAAAGCTTTTCGGTAAAGTTATGAGAGACGGATTTTCGCTTATCCCGCTATCGCTTTACTGGAGCGGTTCAAAAGTAAAAGTGGAGCTTGGACTTTGCCGCGGTAAAAAGCAGTATGATAAAAGAGATACCGCTGCAAAACGTGATGCACAGCGTGATATAGAAAGGGCAATGAAAGTACGATGAAATATCTTGCAAAAGTAAAAGGTGTTGCAAAGGGCAGTATAGCCGAGGAAGCAGGCATTGAAAAAGGAGATATTATAGCAAAAATAAACGGCAATAAAATTGAGGACGAGCTTGATTTTCGTTTTTATGCTGCGAGCGATTACATTGAGCTTTATGTTATAAAAAACGATAACAGCGAGGAAATAATAGAAATAGAAGAGCCTGACACCCCAGACCTTGGCATTGAATTTGAAACTGCTCTTTTCGGCGGAGCAAAAAGCTGTGCCAACAAATGCATTTTCTGCTTTATCGACCAGCTTCCTAAAGGGATGAGAGATACACTGTATTTTAAGGATGACGATTCACGCCTCTCATTTTTAATGGGTAACTATGTTACGCTTACTAATGTTTCAGATAAAGATATCGATAAAATAATAAAAATGAGGCTTGACCCTGTAAATGTATCGGTACATACAACAAATCCTAATCTTCGAGAGTTTATGCTTAAAAACAAGCGTGCAGGCAAGCTTATGTATTTTATGAAAAAGCTTGCCGATGCCGGGATACATATGAATTGCCAGATTGTTCTGGTAAAAGGGGTAAACGACGGGGCAGAACTTGAACGTACAATAAACGATTTATCAGAGCTTTATCCGTATGTTACAAGTGTTTCGGCAGTCCCGGTAGGAATAACAAAATACAGAGAAGGTCTTTATCCGTTAGAGCCTTATACAAAAGATGAATGTAAAAAAATAATAGAACATATAACAAAAAAACAACAGGAATTTTTAACAAAAATAGGTACACGTTTTATTTATGCTGCAGATGAAATTTATGTAAAAAGCGAAATCGAAATTCCGCTTGAAGAAGAATATGAAGGCTATTATCAAATAGAAAACGGAGTAGGGCTTTTACGCAGTATGGAAAACGAATTTATGGAAGAGCTTCGACCATTAGATGTAAAAAGGACGGTAAGTATAGCAACAGGTTATGCTTCATATAAAACCATTTTAAAGCTTGCGGATGAAGCAATGAAGGTTTGTAAAAATCTTAAAATTATGGTATATCCCATCGAAAACAGATTTTTTGGAGAAAATATAACCGTAAGTGGTCTTTTAACAGGACAGGACATAATACATGCTTTAAAGGGCAAGGATTTGGGAGAAGAGCTCTTAATTTCGGAAAGTGCCCTAAAGCACGATAGCGATTTGTTTTTAGACGATACAAGGCTTTGTGATATATCAGAAAGTTTAGGAGTTAAAGTAACGGCTATACCGTGCTTTGGCGAGGCTTTATTAAAAGCCATATCAGGAGGTGCAAAATAATGGCAAAACCCTTGGTTGCAATAGTTGGAAGACCTAATGTAGGTAAATCTACACTATTTAATAAAATAGTAGGTAAAAGAATATCAATAGTAGAGGATACCCCCGGCATAACCCGTGACCGTATTTATGCCGATGCAGAGTGGTGTGGTTATAACTTTTCGCTTGTTGATACAGGCGGAATAGAGCCTGCAGGCGACGATGTTATATTAAAGGGAATGCTCGAGCAGGCAAAAACCGCAATAGATATGGCGGATGTTATAATTTTTATCGGCAATATAAAAGAGGGAGTAACTGCCTCGGATGCCGATGTTGCGGCTATGCTTCAAAAATCGGGCAAGCCCGTGGTTTTAGTGTGCAATAAGGTTGATGCACCAGGCGAAACACCTATGGGAGTTTACGAGTTTTATAATTTGGGACTTGGAGACCCGATACCTGTTTCCTCTGTTCATGGAATGGGAGTAGGGGATTTGCTTGACGAGGTTGTTTCTTATTTGCCAAAAGAGGTTGAAGAGGAAGAAACTCACGAAATAAAGGTTGCTGTAATAGGAAAACCCAATGCAGGCAAAAGCTCGTTTGTAAACAAAGTTTTAGGGGAACAGAGAGTTATAGTAAGTAACATTCCCGGAACTACGCGTGATGCAATAGACTCAAGCTTTCATAAAGACGGAACCGACTATGTTATAATAGATACAGCCGGTATCCGCCGTCACAGCAAAGTTGAGGAAGGTGTTGAAAGTTATAGTGTTATACGTTCCTTAGCTGCAATCGACCGATGCGATGTAGCAATAGTTATGATAGATGCATCAGAAGGAATAACCGAACAGGATGCCAAAATTGCAGGTTATGCACACGAAGCAGGTAAGGGTATGGTAATAGCGGTTAACAAGTGGGATTTAATCGAAAAAGACAATAAAACAACAAAAGAATTTGAAAACAGAGTTTACGATAAATTAAGCTTTGCATCCTATGCACCGGTAGTATTTATATCTGCAAAAACAGGGCAGAGAACCGAAAAGGTTTTTGAACTTATAAAATATGTAAACGAGCAAAACTCGATGCGTATTTCAACAGGTGTTTTAAATGATATTTTAAACGATGCGGTAAGCCGTGTTCAGCCGCCTTCGGACAAGGGAAAGAGACTTAAGATTTATTATATGACTCAGGCAGGAACAAAACCGCCTACATTTGTCTTATTTGTTAACGATAGAGAACTTGCACATTTTTCGTATATAAGATTTCTCGAAAACAGAATAAGAGAAACCTTCGGACTTGAGGGAACTCCCGTCAGATTCATAATCAGAGAAAGGAACAAGGAATAATATGCAATACATAATTTCACTTGTTTTAGGATACTTACTTGGAAGTATAAACGGTTCGATGATAGTATCAAAATGTCTTGGCAAGGATATAAGAAACTACGGAAGCGGTAACGCCGGGGCTACAAATACGTTGCGTGTATTCGGTAAAAAGGCTGTTATAGCAGTATCTTTAATTGATTTTTTAAAAGGCATATTTGCAGTACTTTTTGCAAAATTGCTTTTTGATGGCGACGTTTTTGTATATATTGCGGGAGCTGCAGCAATATTAGGACATATTTTCCCTGTGTTTTTTGGATTCAGAGGAGGAAAGGGAGTGCTCACTTCCTTTGCTGTTATGATAGCTGCACAGCCTTTGGCAGCACTTATTATAGGCGCATTGGCAATAGCAATAATGGCAATAACAAAATATGTATCACTTGGTTCGTGCATAGGTGCTCTTTTGTTTATAATATATCCGTTTGTATTTTTTAAGAGTATTGAACTTTGTGTTTTCTGCGTTTTTTGCGGAGTAACTGTTATAGTAAAGCATAAATCCAACATAAAAAGACTTTTAAACGGAACGGAAAGAAAGCTTGGTGAAAAAAGTGAATAGAATATCTGTAATAGGATCCGGTGGATGGGGAACTGCCATTGCAAGGCTTTTAAAGAATAACGGACACGATGTAACACTCTGGTCCTGGCTTTCAGAAGAAAGCCGCGCCATAGAGGAAAATAAAGAAAACAAAGAGTTTTTAAGAGGAATAAAACTTCCTGACGGAATACACTATACAAGTGATTTAAAGCTTGCATCAGAAAATGCCGAAGTTATAGTTTTGGTAACCCCTTCACACGTTTTAAGAAGTACAGTAGAAACAATTTCAAAATATATCGATGAAAATGTTATCATAGTAAATCTTACAAAAGGTTTTGAAAAAGAAACCTTAAAAACCTTCAGCGGAGTAATAAAAAGTGTTTGCCCCAAAAACCCTGTTGCGGTTTTAAGCGGACCTTCTCACGCAGAAGAGGTAGGAAAAGACTTGCCTACAACAGTAGTAGCGGCAGCAGTAGATATACATTTAGCAGAAAAAGTTCAGGATATTTTTATGAGCGATAACTTCAGGGTATATACAAATACCGACGTTACAGGGGTTGAAGTTGGTGGTGCTATAAAAAATGTAATAGCGCTTTGTTGTGGAGTACTTGACGGAATGGGATTTGGAGACAACACAAAAGCAGCGCTTATGACAAGAGGTCTTGCAGAAATTACAAGACTGGGAGTTTCAATGGGAGCAAAGCCTGCTACATTTGCAGGGCTTGCGGGAGTGGGCGATTTAATAGTAACCTGCACAAGCGCACATAGCCGTAATAATAGAGCAGGAAGGCTGATAGGTGAAGGAATGAGCCCTGCTGACGCAATAGAAAAAGTACACTCGGTTGTAGAAGGCTTTTATGCCACCGAATGTACCTGGCTTTTAGCTAAAAAGAATAATATAAGTATGCCTATAACAGAGGCTGCTTACGGAATACTTTTTGAAGGACAAAGTGTTTCGGATGCAATTAAAAATCTTATGACAAGAGAACCGAAAAGCGAACACGAGTTTTAAGATTTCAATTTAAACAAAATAACACCGCCGACCATTAAGGCAATACCTAAAAGCTTTGTAAAGTCAAAACTTACTTTTTCAGCACCTAAAATGCCGAAGGCGTCAATCAGTGCAGCCGTTAAAAGCTGTGATATCAGTATGATTGAAATGGCAACTGTGGGGGATAAATTTGATATGCCTAGCATAACAGTAATGGTAATTATAATTCCCAAAACCCCGCCTAAAAGATATATTTTGTTTACGGTTACAAGCCTTCCGAAATCGCCTTTGCCTAAAAGCAAGGTAACAATTAAAGACAAAATAAAAGCAGTGCCCTGAACAAAG
>JAZNQL010000038.1:0-23370 GCA_045590155.1 Clostridia bacterium
GTTTTAAAAATTATTTTAACATCAATATCTTCGCTTGTAGTTTTGTTTATACTTACAAAGCTTATGGGGAACAAACAAATGTCGCAACTTAATATGTTCGACTATATTATAAGTATAAGCATAGGCTCTATTGCAGCAGAAATGGCAATACACCTTGAGGAAGATTTTTGGTATGCCCTTATAGCTATGCTGATTTATGGTATAGTTGCATATTTCATATCTGTGATTACGTCAAAATCTCTTGTGATAAGAAGATTTTTAAACGGAAAATCGTTAATACTTTTAGATAACGGAGTTTTGTATAAAGATAATTTTAAAAAGGCAAGAGTAGAAGTCAGTGAATTTATGTCAGCGGCACGTGAAAACGGATTTTATAATATAGCTGACATACAAATGGCAGTTATGGAATCAAACGGTAAAATATCATTTTTGCCCAAAAGTTATGCAAGACCGGTAAATCCAGGCGATTTAAATCTCTCTTCGGAAGAGAGTCAGCCGGATGTGTCGGTTATCCTTGACGGTAAAATTTTGTATGGTAATCTTAAATATGCAGGACACAACGAGTCATGGCTATTTAAAAAATTAAAACAACAGAAACTTTCGCTGGAGCAGGTTTTTCTTGCAACATGCGACTCTAACGGAAATTTAAGTCTTTACACTTCCAATAATAAAAAACAGAATATGGATATTTTTGAGTAAAAAAGTGTGACCGAAGCATCTACTTTTGTTATTTATTTTTCTTTTTAAAATCGTAGCGCAACATGCTTATAATAAAGCTTGATATGTTTATGATTTCCGAAATAACACCGGCCCATGAATTGTTTAAAAGATTATATGTAAGCCAGCAAGGCGGACTTATAATGCTTATACGACGCAACATAGCGGGATTTTTCATGTAAAAGCCTATTGTGTACGAAAAACAACCTGCGAGAGGTAAAATACTTATAATACCTTGCCACGAAAAAGCGGTTGATATGAAAAAAGCAACACAGAAAACGGCAGGTAAATACTTTCGTAAAGAGGGCATTTTTTCGTCGTTTGCAAACAAAAGATTTCTGATTCCGGACAAAAGGTTTAAAACGGCGCCTGTGCTTGAACCAAGCATAAAAAAGTGTATGGTGTATATAAAACAGGCAGTTGCATTTATATACATTATGTGTTTTCTGTTATTTTGTAAAAGACTTATAAAAGCGGTTATAAGAGCCACAAAGCCTATGCATTGAGCAAACGGATTTTGCATAAAAAGGTCAATAAGTGAATTTATTATCTGCATAAAAAGTCCTCTGCGATTTTGTAAACATTACCTGCACCTATGGTAATGATTAAATCTCCTTCTTTAGTATTTTGCTCAAGAAAATCAACACACTCGGAAAAATCGGGGATATATATAGCTCCATCTATTGCATCTGTTAGCTTGCGGGCTGAAACTAACCCTGTATCCTTTTCTCTTGCTGCATAAATATCTGTGATTATAAGATTTTTTTGTCCAGAAAAAACATTAACAAAATCATCGAAAAGAGTATATGTTCTTGTATATGTGTGCGGCTGAAAAACACAAAAAACCTTTCCTTCGGCTTTCGCAATGGCACTTTTTAAAGTAGTTTTAATTTCTGTTGGATGATGAGCATAGTCATCAATTACAGTAACCCCGTTTTTAACCCCTTTTAGTTCAAAACGTCTTCCAACTCCGCAAAAGTCGGAAAGTCCTTTTGCAATGACTTCAAAATCTATGCCTAAAAATCTTGATGCAGCAATCGCACAAAGAGAATTCATAACATTATGCTCTCCACATACAGAAAGATTTACTCTGCCCAAAAAATTACCATTTTCGTATACGTCGAACGAGGGAACCCCTTTTTCAAATGATATATTTTTTGCAACATAGTCAGCATCAGAGAGGAGGGAGCAGGTTATAATTTTTTTATCACAACCAGCTACGGCCTTCAAAACATTGTGATTATCTATGTTTATAACTGTTGCACCGTCGGAAGGAGTCAAATCTGCAAGCTTTGCAAAAGTGCTTATAATATGGTCAAGGTCTTTAAAATAATCAAGATGGTCGGCTTCAATGTTTAAAATAATATTTACTTTCGGGGAAAATTTTAAAAAACTTTCGTGATATTCACATGCCTCACATATAAAATAATCGTTTTTTCCGACTCTTATATTGCCGCCTATTGACGCAAGCTCGCCTCCAATCGAAATTGTAGGGTCAGCTTTTGCAGCAAGCATTATGTGAGACATAAGAGATGTAGTAGTGGTTTTTCCGTGAGTTCCGGAAATAGCAATAGGAAAACGGTATTCGCGCATAAGTGCACCTAAAAGAGTAGCACGGTCTATTATTTCAGCGCCCGATTCAACAGCTGCTTCAAATTCAGGATTATCAGCCTTTATGGCAGCAGAATAAACAACAAGGTCTGGGGATGTTATATTCTCTCTTTTCTGACCTATGTATATTTTTGCGCCCAAACTTTCAAGCTTGTCAGTAATATGGCTTTTCTGTGAATCTGAACCAGAAACTTTAAATCCTCGTTTTAATAAAATTTCAGCAAGACCGCTCATGCTTATACCGCCTATAGCAATAAAGTGTATATGTGAATTTTTTGAGTATTTATCAAGATTAAAAGTATTCAAAAAGTCAAATCCTTTCAATAGAAAATTTATATCTTAACTGTAATTATACACAAAAAATAAAAAAAAACAACAAAAGTTGTAAATTTTTATTGAAATTTTAAAAAAAGTTTGGTAAAATAGATTGTGACAGTTACATAAGCTGGTGACTTATGTAACAAAATACGTCAAGAAAAGTGTATAGCAGGAGGGAAGTAGGCATGGAAATTACTGATATCCGTATCAGGAAAATTAGTACTGAAGGCAAGATGAAAGCAGTAGTATCAGTTACTTTCGATGACGCTATAGTAGTTCATGACATCAAGGTTATAGAAGTACAAGATAAAATGTTTATTGCTATGCCCAGCAGAAAAACTTCAGAAGGCGAGTTTAAGGATATTGCACATCCTATAAACAGTCAGATGAGAGAATATCTGCAAAAGTCTATTTTGGACAAGTACGAAGAATCTCTTACGGTTGAAGAAACCGAAGAATAAACCAAAAAAGCAAAAAAGGCAAGTCAGTTCTTGCCTTTTTTGCGTGTACTTGTGTGAGTAAAACCGACACGAAAAAATTAAGATAAGGAGACAAAGTAATGATAACACATGGTAAGGACATTAAAATTTTTGCGGCAAATTCCAACCGTAAGCTTGCAGAAGATATAATGGAATCTTTGCAGAAAGACCTGCGTGATTTAAAAATCTCAATGGGGAATTCTGAAGTAGGACTTTTCAGCGACGGTGAAATTTTTGTTAACATTAAAGAAACTGTAAGAGGATCGGATGTTTTTGTAGTACAGTCAACATGCGACCCCGTAAACGATAATCTTATGGAATTGCTTATAATGATAGATGCATTCAAACGTGCATCGGCAGGCAGAATAACGGCAGTAATTCCTTACTATGGTTACGCAAGACAGGATAGAAAAGCAAAAGCACGTGATCCCATCTCTGCAAAACTTGTGGCAGACTTAATAGCTACCGCAGGGGCTGACAGAGTTCTCACCATGGATCTTCATGCTGCGCAGATACAGGGCTTTTTCAATATACCTGTTGACCATTTGATTGGCGCACCCATTCTGGCAGACTATTACAACGAAAAATTTGCAGATTCAAAAGAAGATGTAGTAGTAGTTTCTCCTGACTTCGGAAGTGTAACAAGAGCACGTAATTTTGCGCAGAAGCTCGATGTACCTATTGCTATTATCGATAAGCGCAGACCTAAACCTAATGTATCCGAAGTTATGAATATCATAGGCGAAATAAAAGATAAAAGAGTTATTATGGTTGATGATATGATTGATACAGCAGGAACAATAACTCACGGTGCGCATGCTCTTATGGAAAGAGGAGCAAAAGAAGTTTATGCTTGTTGCACACACCCCGTACTTTCGGGTCCCGCAATAGAAAGACTTGAAGCATCTCCTATAAAAGAACTTGTTGTACTTGATACAATACAGCTTCCTGCAGAAAAGAAACTTGATAAAATTCGTGTACTCTCTGTTGCAGACCTCTTTGCAGAAGCAATCAAGAGAGTTTACCTTGATATTTCAGTAAGTCCCTTGTTTGTATAAGGAGAAAATAAGTGTATCTTATAGTTGGTCTTGGCAATCCCGGAAAAGAATATGAAAAAACCCGCCATAATGTTGGCTTTGTATGTATAGATTACATAGCATCGCAATATAGTATTAGTGTAAAAAAAATAAAATTCCGTGCAGTTTTGGGCGAAGGTAGTATAAACGGAGAAAGGGTAATTTTAGCAAAACCCTCAACCTATATGAACTTAAGTGGAGAAAGCGTGCGGGAGATGGCAGAATATTATAAAATTCCGCCGGAAAATATAATAATATTACATGACGATGTTTCGTTGCCTGTTGGAAGAATGAGAATACGAGCAAAAGGCAGCGCAGGCGGACATAATGGATTAAAATCAATAATATATCAGCTTTCATCTGACAATTTTATAAGAATAAAAATAGGCGTAGGCGCTGCAGATGAAGGTAAAATGGTAGAACATGTTCTGGGTAGATTTTCAAAAGCAGACGGCGAAGCAGTAACCAGATGCGTAAAACTTTGTGCCGATGCAGTTGAAACAGTTATTACCCGAGATATTTCACAGGCTATGAATAAATTTAACGGCGTAGGAGCAGAATGAGTAACTGTTTTTTTGAATGTCTTTCGGAGTCGGAAGAGTTTAAAACTTTAACTGAATATTCAAAAAAAGATAAAAGTGCGGTAAATGTAGTGGGAGTAGTTGAAAGCCAAAAGGCCCACATGATAGCCGCACTTTTGGCATGCGCAAAAAAGCGTGCATGTATAGTTTCGCAAAGCGAGTCTGCGGCTCGTAAGCTTTGCGAAGATTTAAAGGTTTTTTGCGATAACACAGTATATCTGCCGGGAGGAGAATTCATAAAAGCCGGCATAGAAAGCTTAAGTTACGATACAGAAGCAGTAAGAGTAAAAGCTCTTCGGACAATTTTAGACGGGGCAAATGCAGTAGTAAGTGTTCAGGGGCTTTTAAATTTTGTATCCACACCGCAAAACTTTAAAGATAAAAGCTTTACTCTTCGTGTGAACGACGAAATTTCGAATCTTCCTGCAATTTTAACAGAGCTTGGTTATAAACACGTTGCCGCAATAGAAAGTAAAGGTCAGTTTTCTAATCGTGGCGGTATAACAGATGTTTTCCCGCCCGATTCCGATTACCCTTACCGTATCGAGCTTTTTGGCGACGAGGTAGAAAGTATAAGATTTTTTTCAATTTCCAGCCAGCTTTCGCTTGAAAAGGCTGAAGAGTGCAGAATAACTCCCGCACTTGCAAATTCAGGCGGGGCATGCTTGACGGAATACTTTAAAGATAATTCAATTTTTGTTTTTGACGAGCCTGCAAAGGTATCAGCATCGGTACTTTCCTATAAAGATTTCGTAGAAAAAAGGGCAGAGGAATTGATTCTGTCAGAAAAAATAGATTCATCAATAACAGATTTTATAAATGATTACGAAAAGATATTAAAAGAACTTAAAAAGTCTTTTATAGCAGGCTTCTCGGGTATGTCGCACTCATCACCCGATTACACACCGGATATTACTTTAACAGTGCAGGGGCAAAACCTTCCTTCTTACGGAGGAAAGCCGGCAGTTTTGGCAGACGATATAAAATATTGGAAACAAAAAGACTACCGTATATTTATATTGGCAGGCACACGTGCCCGTGCAGAAGGCATTAAAAAAGCCTTAAACGATTTTGAATGTCAAAGCCGTATAGCAAAAAATTACGATATGCCCGACAGGGGAGAAACGGTAATTTTTGAAGATTCTCTTGACAAAGGCTTTTTGTATAGTCATATAAAAACCGTTTTTGTAAGCGGGAGCGATATTTTTGTGCAAAAAAGCAAAAAGAAATCAAGAATAAAGGTAGATGGCGCAAAAGAGATCCGCAGTTTTGACGAGTTAAAACCAGGAAATTATGTAGTGCATAGCGTGCACGGCATAGGTCTTTTCAGTGAGCTTGTAAAAATAACTACCGAAGGTGTGGAAAGAGATTATCTTAAAGTACTCTACCGCAATAACGATAATCTATATGTACCTGTAAGTCAGTTAAACTTAATATATAAATATTCACACGCAAATATCGACGAAAAACCGCCTAAACTGAACCGTCTTGCAAGCGGGGAGTGGCAAAGGACAAAAACGGCTGCAAAAACATCTGTAAAACAGCTTGCAATAAAGCTCGTTGATTTATATGCAGAAAGAAGCAAAGCAGAAGGACACGCTTTCTGTGAAGATACCACCTGGCAGGCGGAATTTGAATCGGAATTTGAATATGAAGAAACTCCCGACCAGCTTACTTGCATAGAAGAAATGAAAAAGGATATGGAAAGCAAAAAACCTATGGACAGACTTCTTTGCGGAGATGTAGGTTATGGCAAAACCGAGGTAGCAATAAGAGGAGCCTTCAAATGTGTAATGGACGGTATGCAGTGTGCATATTTAGTTCCCACAACCATTTTAGCGGCACAACATTATAATCATTTTTGCGAACGTATGAAGGATTTTCCTGTAAAAATCGAAATGCTTTCACGTTTCAGAACCGAAACACAACAGAAAAAAATACTTGAACAACTCAAAAGCGGAGAAATAGACGTAATAATAGGGACACATAAACTTTTGTCGGATAAGGTAAAGTTTAAAGCACTGGGACTTTTGGTAATAGACGAGGAACAACGTTTTGGTGTTGCACATAAGGAAAAAATAAAGAACCTTAAAAAGGGAATAGATGTTTTAACCTTGACAGCAACCCCTATTCCAAGAACACTTAATATGGCTATGACCGGAATCAGGGATATGAGCGTAATAACAAGTCCGCCCGAAAACCGCCATCCCATACAGACCTATGTTATGGAGTATGACGAATATGTTATAAAAAACGCTATTGAAAGAGAAATGGAGCGTTCGGGCCAGGTATATTATGTTTATAACAGAATAGCAGGAATATATGGCGTTGCAGAAAAAATAAAAAATTTGGTACCAAACGCAAATGTAGCAGTTGCCCACGGCAGAATGAACGAAGCAGAACTCGAAAGCATAATGCTTGACACCATGAACGGAGAGGTAGACGTTCTGGTCTGCACAACTATAATAGAAACGGGCATAGATATACAAAATGTAAACACCATAATAATAGAAAATGCCGACAGAATGGGACTTGCACAACTTTACCAGATTCGTGGCAGAATAGGCAGGAGTGACAGAATAGCCTATGCATACCTTACTTATAATAAGGACAAAAGCCTGTCAGAGGATGCCGAAAAAAGGCTTGTGGCAATAAAAGAGTTTACAGAGCTTGGTTCAGGCTTTAAAATAGCTCTTCGCGACCTTGAAATAAGAGGGGCAGGTAATGTTTTCGGACCGGAACAACACGGCTTTATGGCAAGTGTAGGTTATGATATGTATGTAAAACTTTTGGAAGATGCAGTAAAAGAACTTTCAGGCAAAGAAGAAAAGAAAGAAGATGCAGTAATAGACGTAAATATTGAAGCGGTTATACCTACAACTTATATAGAAGATGCATCTTTAAGACTTGAAGCCTACAGAATGATAGCGGGCATAGAAAATAATAAAGAAGCAAAAGCAGTTGTGAACGCTCTTTACGACAGATACGGGAAATTACCAAAAGAAACTCAAACTCTTATTGATGTTTCGCTTTTAAGAATATATGCAACAGAAGCAGGAATAAGCGAAGTTTCGCAAAAAGGGAATGTTTTTGTACTTTATTTTTCCGAACATAATCCTCTAAGCATGGAAAGAATATCAAGAATAATAGGAAACAGCAAACAAAAAATTCTTTTCGGAGCAGGAGCAAGACCCTATATATCTCTTCACGAAAAAACAGATGAAAACGGTAAAATTCCCCTCGAAAATTTAAAAAATTTGTTAAAAGACTTGCAACATTGACAAAATTGTTGTATGATTATTAAAGTTATAAATAAAAAAGGAAGGTACTAAACATGAGAAAAATTAAAGTAGCGGCACTTATGCTGGCAGTTATGATGCTTTTGACAGCATGTAACATAGTAAACGTAACAGAAGTTGCAAGCATAAATGGAGAATCTGTTTCAAAAGGCGAATTTATGTATTACCTTATGATGGGCCAAAACGCTGCAACACAGGCAGCACAGCAACAGGGCGACACACTTGAAAGTGAAGAAGACTGGGAAACTGTTATGATAGAAGGCGTAAGCGCAAAGCAGTATGCTAAAGACCAGGCACTCAAGCAGCTCGAACAGGTTATGGCAGCTTATGCAAAAGCAAAAAGCGAAGGATTTGCACTTGATGAAGAAGGCAAAGCAGCATTAGCAGAGCAGAAAGAGGCATTTGTTCAGCAGGGCGGCGGCACATACGAATACGAAGCTTATTATAATGAAATTGGTATCTCAACTGCCGAACTTAATACCATAATTGAAAGAATTGTTTACTCAAGCCAATATATTTCAAAGTACGAAGCAGAACATGAAGAAGAACTTACATCTGCTACCGACGAAGAAATTGCAAAAGCATATAACGAAGAATATGTAACAGTAAAACATATTCTCTTTAAGTTCCCCGAGGCAGCACAAGGAGAAGAACTTGCAACAACCGAAGCTGAAGGAGAATTAAAAACCACAGAAGAAGTAAAAGCTTTGGCAGAAGATGTTCTTGCTAAAGTAAAAGCGGGCGAAGATTTTGATGCTTTGATGAATGAATATTCAGAAGATTCCAGAGATGAAGCAGGAAAACTTGCAAATCCCGAAGGATATTTTGTAAAAAAAGACGGAACAACTTATGTTAAAGCATTCACAGATGCAGCGTGGACACTTAAGAACGTAGGCGACTATACAACAGAACTTGTAGAAACAGAATACGGCTACCATATCTTAAAGCGTTATGCAAATCCCACATCGGGCGAAACTTACGAAACAAACGTTGAAACTGTAAAAACAGATATTACAACAGGAAGACAGGAAAGTTTACTCAAGCAGTGGGCAGAAGAATTTAACTTTACTACAAATGATAAAGTTATTTCACGTATAAAATTACTGTAATCGAAAGGGGACATTTTAGTGTCAGGACATTCTAAATGGAGTAACATAAAACACAAAAAAGAAAAAAGTGATGCTCAAAAGGCTAAAATATTCACAAAACTCGGGAGAGAAATGTCTGTAATAGTAAAAGCAGGCGGTCCCGACCCTGAATCAAACTCAAAGCTTAAGGATGTTATAGCAAAAGCAAAGGCAAATAATATGCCTAACGATAATATTGCTCGTTGCATCAAAAAGGCAGCAGGCGATACAACGGCTGATAATTATGAAGAGATCGTTTACGAAGGTTACGGTCCCGGCGGTGTAGCAGTTATAGTTGAAACACTTACCGATAACCGTAACAGAACAGCGGCAGATATGCGTCATTACTTTGATAAATATGGCGGAAATCTTGGACAAAGCGGTTGCGTAACATTTATGTTTGATAAAAAAGGCGTAATTTTATGCGAAAAAGAAGGCGTTGATGAAGACGACCTTATGATGCAGGCACTTGATGCAGGTGCAGATGATTTTTCGGCAGAAGACGAATATTTTGAAATTGCAACAGCACCCGAATCATTCAGTCAGGTACGCCTCGCAATAGAAGAGGCAGGCTTTGCAATAGCATCAGCAGAAATTATGCAGATTCCTCAAACAACAGTTGAACTTAAAACAGAAGAAGACTTAAAAAATATGAACAAGCTCATTGAAATGCTTGAGGACAACGAAGATGTACAGGAAATTTATCATAACTGCGACCTTCCTGATGAAGAATAAATAAAAAAGGTAAAGCAAAATTTGCTTTACCTTTTTTATTTATGCAGTTTCAATGTTTTCAGATTCAAGCTTTATAACCGAAACTTCATAAGCGGTTTTTGAAACAAACTCATCGTCAGAAATTCTTTTCCTGTAATGACGTGACTGAATTCTTCCGCTTAGCTTTATTCTGTCGCCTACGTTAAGGGAACGGGTATATCTTGCGTTTCTGCCCCATGCAATGCAGGGAATATAGTCCGATTTATTATAAGAACGGTTTACCGCAATTAAAAGATCTGCAATTTCTCTTCCAAACGGTGTGTGCCTATAAACGGGAGGCTTGCAAATATACCCTATAAGATTTATTTCATTTGGAACCGTGTCTTCGCTTTCTTCTATAAGTCTTATGTCGCGTACAAACAATGTTAACAAAAGCTTATTTCCGGTGCCTGTGTAATTGTTATAAGACCTGAATTGACCCGAAACTTCAATTTTATTACCAATTTCGATAAGACCAGGTAACATAAGTCTTTCAGAAATTGTAACAGGAATACTGTCAGTCGCCTCCGAAAGTCTTGGAACATCTACAAAAAATGTATAAAAACCTTCTCCGTATACTTCGTGGCTAAACTCAACTTCCCCCGAAACAATGCCTGTAATTACAGCATTATTTGTTAAATCATTCATGATTTTGTCTCCTTCCATTGTACATCTCTCCTTTAATAACTATTCGACTCTTTGGATTTTAATTACCAGAAATGGTAAAAAATGTAAATAAAATATACCACATCAAAAAAACAATGTCAAGACTTTTTTAAAAAATAAAATATCTTATTGCGATAAACAGAAAAAAATGTTAAAATATAAATATATAAAAAAGAAAGGAACTTATGACTTATGAAAAAATTTTTAGTAGTTTTACTTTGCTTTGGATTACTTTTTGTATCAGCATGTTCAAAACAGACAATGCAACAGGTAGAAAAGCCCACAGAAAATAATGTTCAGGAAATTGACGAAAATACAAGCGAGTTTTATAAAGAATATTACGGTGCAAAAACACGCCCCGTTGCAGTTATGATAGATAACGATAATTCCGATGCACGTCCTCACGCAGGTCTTACAGATGCATATCTTGTATACGAAATAAATGTAGAGGGCTCTGCAACACGCTATATGGCACTTTTTAACCAGACCAAAACAACAAAAATAGGACCTGTTCGTTCGTCACGTCACTATTTTCTCGACTATGTAATGGAACACGATGCTCTCTATACGCATTTTGGATACAGTCCCCAGGCTATGAACGATATATCTTCTCTTGGTATCAATAATGTAAACGGAGTTATAGGAAGAGATGCTGCAGTTTTCTGGAGAGAAGAAAAATATAAGGGAGATTACCACAGTGCATTTACATCAATCGAAAAAATAATGGCACAGGTAGCTAAGCTCGGTTATAGAACAGAAAGAGAAAAAGCACCCCTCAATTTTAATAAAGAAGATGCAGATATCGAAGGAACACCCGCACAAAGCGTAGCTTACAGCTATGCAGGTTTTTACCGTTCGGGATTTGATTATAACGCCGACACAAAAACCTATACAAGATACATAAACGGCAGTCTGCATCCCATTCAGCAGGATGCACAGTGGGCGGTAAAAAATATTATTGTTATGCAGGTTAAAAACTATCCTTTAGGCGACGGTTCTCCCAGAATAAATATAGATGATGTAGGAACAGGAACAGGTAAATATATAACAAACGGAAAATCTATGGATATTACATGGGAAAAAGCCTCACGTTCCGCAAAAACATTTTATAAAGATGCAAACGGCAATGAAATATTGTTAAATCCTGGCCAGACATGGATAATGCTTATACAAAATGGAACGGAAGCAGAAATAAAATAAAAAAATACTTGTATTAACTCTTATTTAGGTATATAATAATATATTCGGAAGGGGTAAAAGTATGATATACTTTGACAACGCAGCAACGACTGCAGTAAAAAAAGAAGTTTTAGAAGCAATGGTGCCATATTTTTGCGAAAAATACGGCAATCCTTCAACAATATATTCAATAGGACAGGAAGCGAAAGATGCACTCTGCACCGCCCGTCAGGATATAGCTGAATGTTTGAACTGCACAGCAAAAGAAATTTACTTTACAGCATCGGGAACCGAGGCTGATAACTGGGCTTTGAGAAGCACAGTACAAAACTACTCAAAAAAGGGTAATAAAATAATAGTAAGTGCAATCGAACATCATGCAGTATTAAAAACGGCAGAAAATCTTGAAAAACAAGGTTACGAGGTTGTATATCTTCCTTGCGATGAGTACGGTATAATAAGTCCTGAAACACTCGAAAAAGCAATGGATGACAAAACCGTGCTTGTAAGCATAATGTATGTAAATAACGAAATCGGCACAATAGAACCTATCAAGGAACTTGCCAAAGTAGCACATAAATACGGTGCAATTTTTCATACCGATGCTGTTCAGGCAGCAGGCAATATGCCTATCGACGTTCAGGATTTAGGCGTAGATATGCTCAGTATTTCAGGACATAAGTTCCACGCTCCCAAAGGAGTAGGTGCACTGTATGTAAAAAAAGGCATTAAAATAAGTGCCTTTATAACAGGCGGACATCAGGAAAACGGCAAACGCGGAAGTACCGAAAATGTACCCTATATAGTAGGTATGGCGAAAGCACTTAAAATGGCAACAGAAAATCTTGACGAAAAAACCAAAAAAGTAACATACCTTAGGGATAAACTTATAAAAGGAATAGAAGAAAAAAT
Organism: Clostridia bacterium; assembly: GCA_045590155.1. Classification (GTDB taxonomy): domain Bacteria; phylum Bacillota; class Clostridia; order UMGS1883; family UMGS1540; genus JAZNQL01. Next base: position 12,719 of record JAZNQL010000038.1, read on the forward strand.
TCCTTACGCACGTTTAAACGGACATCCTACCCTTCGTGCTGCGGGAAACGTAAATTTTTCGTTTAGATTTATAGAAGGCGAAGGGATGCTCTTGTGGCTTGAAATGAACGGAATTGCAGCATCAAGCGGTTCTGCGTGCACATCAGGCTCACTTGACCCGTCGCATGTGCTCTTGGCAATAGGCTTACCGCACGAAACGGCACACGGCTCACTTCGTATATCAATAGGAGATACAAATACCGAAGAAGAAGTTGATACATTGCTTGAAACTTTACCCGGTATAGTTGAAAAGTTAAGAAATATGTCTCCGCTTTATGAAGAGTTTATGAAAGGAGAAAACTAAAATGTATAGCGAAAAAGTAATGGACCATTTTCAAAATCCCCGCAACGTTGGCGAAATAGAAAATGCTGACGGCGTAGGTACAGTAGGCAACGCAAAATGCGGCGATATAATGAAAATCTATTTAAAAATTGATGATGATGTTATATCCGATATAAAATTCAAAACATTCGGTTGCGGTGCAGCAATAGCAACCAGCAGTATGGCAACAGAACTTGTAAAAGGAAAAACGGTAGAAGAAGCATTAACTCTTACAAATAAAGCAGTAGTTGAAGCTCTGGACGGACTTCCTGCACCTAAAATACATTGTTCTGTTTTAGCAGAAGAAGCAATCAAAGCAGCAGTTGATGACTATTATAAAAATACAGGAAGAGAGTCTATAGTAACAAAATGCAGCGGTTGCTGTGAACATTGCGATAAACATACGGAGGAATAATATGAAAGCAGTAATAACCGTTATAGGCAAAGACAGTGTGGGCATTATAGCAGGCGTAAGCAGTGTATGTGCCGAAAACAATGCAAATATTCTTGATATAACACAAAGCGTTTTAAAAGAATACTTTGCAATGATAATGACGACCGATATTGATAATATTACAGTCCCCTTCTCGGAATTTAGCGACAAGCTTGCAAAATGGGGAAAAGAAAGAGGCCTTGATATAAGAGCCTTGCACGAAGATATCTTTAATATTATGCATAGAATATAGTGGAGGAATAAATGATAAATACATCTGATATTCTTGAAACCATAAATATGATACGTCAGGAAAATCTGGATATTAGAACCATAACAATGGGAATATCTATGCTTGACTGCGTAAGCGAAGATGAAAACCGTCTTTGTGATAAAATTTATGATAAAATAACAAAAAAAGCGGAAAAGCTTGTAAGTACAGGCGAAAAAATAGAACATGATTATGGAGTTCCCATAGTAAATAAACGAGTATCAGTAACACCGATTTCGCTCGTAGGAGGAACACTTTCGCCCGATGGATATATAAAAATAGCACACACACTTGAACGTGCGGCTAATACACTTGGGATAAACTTTATAGGAGGTTTTTCTGCACTCGTACATAAGGGAATGACCCAGGCAGAAAAAAATCTTATTTCTGTAATAGCACAAGCGCTTTCAGAAACCACAAAGGTATGTTCATCTGTGAATGTTGCAACAACAAAAGCAGGAATAAATATGGACGCAATAAAGCTTATGGGTTCTGTAATAAAAAAAGCATCTTATCTTACAAAAGATGCTGATTCCATAGCTTGTGCAAAACTTGTTGTGTTTGCAAATGTTCCCGAGGATAACCCATTTATGGCAGGGGCGTTCCATGGCGTAGGGGAACCTGATACAGTAATAAATGTTGGTGTTTCAGGTCCTGGTGTTGTACGTTCTGCAATAGAAAGAGCAGGCAATTGTGATCTTTCTGCCCTAGCAGAAGTAATAAAGAAAACAGCCTTTAAAATAACAAGAGTAGGTCAGCTTGTAGCGCAGGAAGCTTCAAAAAGACTTGATGTTCCTTTTGGAATAATTGACCTCTCACTTGCACCCACGCCTGCAATAGGAGATTCTGTTGCATATATTTTAGAAGGAATGGGACTTGAATCCTGTGGCGGTTGCGGAACAACAGCAGCACTAGCAATGCTGAACGACGCAGTAAAAAAAGGCGGAGTAATGGCATCAAGCCACGTTGGCGGTCTTTCTGGTGCATTTATACCGGTGTCTGAAGATGCAGGGATGATAGCTGCAGTAGAACGTGGTGCTTTAACGATAGAAAAGCTTGAAGCTATGACGGCGGTTTGCTCGGTTGGTCTTGATATGATAGCAGTACCCGGCGATACCGAAGAAGAGGTTATTTGCGGACTTATAGCTGACGAAATGTCAATAGGAGTAGCAAACACAAAAACCACCGCAGTAAGAGTTATTCCTGCATATGGGAAGAAAGAGGGAGACAGTATAAATTACGGCGGATTGCTCGGCAGCGCTCCTGTTATGAAAATAAGCAAGTATTCTCCAAAAGTTTTCATAGAACGAGGGGGAAGAATACCTGCGCCAATCCATAGCTTAAAAAATTAAAAAAAGTACTTGACAAGTGAAAAAACTTGTGCTATTATATTCGAGTAAACAAGCAGAGCACAGCTCTCACCCTGGCACACAGGTGACCCGGGTAAATACTTTTAAAACCAAAGTGTTTTTTAGTGCGGCTTGTTTTCAAGCCGTATTTTTTTTCGGTTCATAAAATTTTGGAGGTGTTTTAGTATCAGTAAAGAAGTTTCAATCAATGAGAAGATACGTGACAAAGAGGTTAGACTTATCGACAGTGACGGAGCACAGCTTGGAATAGTTTCGTCTAAAGAAGCTTATCAGATAGCCCGCGATAAAAATTTGGATCTTGTAAAAATTGCTCCACAGGCAGTTCCACCCGTATGCAAAATAATGGATTACGGCAAGTACAGATTCGAGCAGGCAAAAAAGGAAAAAGAGCTTCGTAAAAACCAAAAGGTCATCAACATAAAAGAAATACGCCTTTCAGCGTCAATTGATTTGCATGACTTCAATACTAAGCTGAATCACGCTATTAAATTTTTACAAAGCGGCGATAAAGTTAAAGTATCAGTACGCTTCCGCGGAAGAGAAATGAACCATACCGAGTTTGGCGAACAAACCTTAAACAGATTTTCGGAAGCAATTTCCGAATATGGTAAAGTTGATAAGGCAGCAAAACTCGAAGGAAGAAGTATGACAATGTTCATACTTCCCAAATAATTCAGATTAAAGCCAACAGGTTTTAAATAAAAATTACAGGAGGATGACTCATATGCCAAAATTAAAGACGCACAGAGGAGCGGCAAAGCGCTTTAGTCTTACAAAGAATGGTAAAGTAAAAAGAGGAAAGGCTTTTAAGAGCCATATACTTACTAAAAAATCAACGAAGAGAAAGAGAAGACTTCGTAAGATTTCATATGCTTCGATTCCGAACGCAGTAACAGTAAAGAGACTTTTACCTTACAAATAAGAATAGGAGGATGTAAAAATGGCTCGAGTAAAAGGAGCTCTTTCCACAAGAAAGAGACATAAAAAGATATTAAAGCTCGCAAAGGGCTATGTTGGAAGTAAGTCCAAATGCTACAGAGTGGCAAACCAAGCGGTTATGAAGTCACTTGTTTACGCTTATGCAGGAAGAAAGATGAAAAAGCGTAACTTCAGAAGAATGTGGATTACCAGAATCAGCGCAGCAGCAAAGATGAACGGTATGAACTATTCAACATTTATGGATGGACTTAAAAAGGCAGGCATCGAAATTAACAGAAAGATGCTTTCAGAAATCGCAATAAATGACGCAGCAGCTTTCGCACAGTTAGTAGAAAAGGCAAAAGCAAGCAGATAAAGAAACAGTAAAGGCAGCGCTTTTGCGCTGCCTGATTTTTTTAAAATATGTATATTAAAAGTTTAGATAACAATATAATAAAACATGTAAATTCCTTAAAAAAACCTGCGGGAAGACGTGAATTTTTCGAGCTTTTGCTTGAAGGGGAAAGACTTGTACACGACTCGGTTTTAAACGGAGCACAACTTTCGTTTGCCCTTGTGAGCGAAAACTATAAAGGTTTTATTCCAAAAGAGTGTAAAGTATACACTTTGCCTGACAAGCTTTTTCATCGCATAGCTGAAACAGAAACTCCGCAAGGAATAATTGCAGTTGCAAAACAAAAAAAGTGGACTCTTGACGATATAGAAGGTGCAGGACCTCTTGTAATATGCGACAATGTAAGAGACCCCGGAAATATGGGAACAATTTTAAGAATTGCACATGCAACGGGAGCATCAGGAGTCGTGCTTTTAAAAGGATGTGTTGATATTTACAACACAAAAGTAGTACGAGCTTCAATGAGCGCACTTTTTCAAGTTAAAACCGTTTTTCTTGAGCCTTGCGACCTTAAAGATGTAAAACAAAAGGATTATAAAATAGCGGGCGGAGCATTGCAAGACAGAAGTGTCAGCCTATATAGTGCAAACCTTAAAGGAAAATGGGCGTTTGTAATAGGAAATGAAGGGGACGGTATAAGTCCAGAGGTTTTGGATGCGTGCGATACGCTTATAAAAATACCAATGCCGGGTGGAGCAGAATCTTTAAATGCTGCGGTAGCGTGCGCAGTTATGCTGTATGAACATGTAAGGGTTAATCTTTAAAAGGAGGAAATCAAATGAAGGACGAGCTCAGAGATAAACAACTTACCCAACTTTACGAAGCATTCGCAAGTCTTCAGACTGCGGAAGACTATAAAAGATTTTTATTTGATCTTTGTACCAGAGCAGAGCTTTCTTCAATGGCACAAAGACTTGATGTTGCAATAAAACTTGACAAAGGGGCTGTATATACCGAAATTGTGGAAGAAACAGGAGCAAGTTCGGCAACCATTTGCAGAGTGCGCCAATATTTAAACGGAGAGGCAGAAGGATACCGCAGGGTACTTTCTAAGATAAAAAAATAATGTACGGAAAATTTTCATCGTTATACGATGATTTAATGAAAGATGTAAATTATATAAAAACGGCAGAGTACTATCAGGCTATTTTTGAAAAGTTTGGACAAAAGCCTGAACTGGTACTTGATTTGGGATGCGGAAGCGGAAACCTAACACGAATAATGCAAGAAAAAGGCTATGATATGATAGGAATAGATGCTTCTGAAGAAATGTTATCTGTTGCAAAAGAAAAAGATTCAAAAAGCCTTTATCTTCAAATGGATGCAACGGAATTTGAACTTTATGGTACAGTGGATGCAATAGTAAGCTATTTAGACCTTGTAAATTATCTGACAGAAGATGGTGACCTTGATAAACTGATGCACCTTGTCCAAAACTATTTAAATTATGACGGACTTTTTGTTTTTGATATAAGTACAGAATATAAATTAAAAAATATACTGGGAGATAACACCCTCACTTATGATGACGGAAAAATATTTTATGTGTGGGAGAACAATCTTGAAGATAAATTCTGCAATATGTTTCTGACATTTTTCGTAAAAGAAGGGGAACACTATAATCGTATAGAAGAAGAACAGTGTCAGAGAATATATACTAAAGAAGAGATTATATCATCCGCAGAAAAAGCAGGACTTGTACCTCTCGGCGTTTTTGGAGAGAATTTTAACGCTCCTTTGGAAAATGACGAGCGTATATATTTTGTTATGCAAAGGAGAAAACCGTGAATATAGCAATAATAGGCGGCGGTGCTGCAGGTATGATGGCGGCAGCTTCGGCGGCAATGTGCAAAAACAGAGTTTTTCTCATAGAAAAAAACAATAAATTCGGGAAAAAACTTCGTATTACAGGCAAAGGAAGATGTAATATAACAAATTCCTGTCCACCTGACGAATTGATTAAAAATGTGCCCACAAACGGCAGATTCTTATATAGTGCATTTAACTCTTTTTCAAACAATGATTTAATAGCATTTGTTGAAAAAATGGGTGTAAAAACAAAAATTGAACGAGGGAACAGAGTTTTCCCTGTAAGTGATAATGCAAATGAGGTAGCCGATGCCTTTGTTAGTTTTCTAAAAAAACAGAATGTAACCTTTGTAAAGGCTTCGGCAAAAAATATAAATACAAAAGACGGAGCGGTAACAGGAGTTTTACTTGATAACGGCAAAATTTTACCTGCAGACGCAGTAATTTTAGCAACAGGCGGAATAAGCTACCCTGTGACAGGTTCAACCGGAGAAGGGCATAAAATGGCAGGGGAGCTTGGGCATACAGTAACGGAACTTAAACCTTCGCTTGTACCGATAGAATGCGGGGAAAGGTGGGTTCAGGCGTTACAGGGACTTTCACTTAAAAATGTTACCTTAAAGGTTTTAAACCAAAACGGAAAAGAAATTTATTCGGATTTTGGGGAAATGCTTTTTACCCATTACGGGATATCGGGACCAATAGTATTAAGTGCAAGCTCGCATATGAAAAGTGCATACGGGCATACACTTCATATAGACTTAAAGCCTGCCCTTACACCAGAAGAGCTTGATAAACGCTTAATCCGTGATTTTGAAAAATACAGTAAAAAAGATTTTGCAAATTCACTGGATGATTTGTTCCCTAAAAAGCTTATTGACGTAATGGTAGAGCTTTCGGGTATTGACCCTCATAAAAAAACAGGCGAAATAGGAAAAACAGAACGCAAAAACTTTGCTTCTCTTATAAAGAACTTGACCTTAACCGCAACAGAATTTAGACCTATAAATGAAGCGATAATAACTTCAGGTGGAATAAATGTAAGCGAAATAAATCCAAAAACTATGGAAAGCAAGCTTGTTTCAGGACTTTATTTTGCAGGCGAGATTATAGATGTAGATGCCTATACAGGCGGATTTAATCTTCAAATAGCATTTTCCACCGGATTTGTAGCCGGTAGGGTAACCGAAAGAGAGTAATCCGAACCTGCCTAAAACGCTGGAATTTCGGTATCTTTTGGCTTGTAATCCTTGCAAGGCACAAAGCCTTGCTTCCTCTTCCGTACCAAAATCTACTCAAAATTTCATACGTTTTAGGTCAATAGAATTTTTAGAGTAGCAGATTTTTGATTGCGGAAGGCAAAAACGCAGGTAATCCTGGCGGATTACCGAGTATTTTAACACATCGAAAGCGAAAATCTGCCTCTAAAAATCAGAGTTCGGATTATTCACTTTCGGTTAGGAGGAATAGTATGAAAATAGCAATCGACGGCCCTGCAGGTGCAGGCAAAAGTACAATGGCAAAGCTTGTTGCAAAAGATCTTGGACTTGTTTATATCGACACAGGTGCTATGTACAGATGTGCAGCGCTTTACTTTATACGCGAAGGTGTGGATATAAAAAACGAAAAAGAAAAGGTAATAGCAAATTTAGATAAAATCAATATAGAAATTTCTCATATCGACCACGAACAACATATTTTTTTAAACGGAGAAGATGTTTCTTCCAAAATCCGCACACCCGAAGTTTCTGTAGGTGCATCCGAAATAGCGGTTATTCCTGAAGTAAGATTAAAACTCGTTGATATTCAGCGTCAGAATGCTGAAAAAACAGATGTAATAATGGATGGAAGAGATATAGGCACATACGTATTGCCTGATGCGGAAGTTAAAATATTTCTTACCGCAACTGTTGAAGAACGTGCAAAACGCAGATGCCTTGAACTTCAGCAAAAAGGAATAGACAGTAATTTTGAAGAAGTAAAAAACGATATGATATATCGTGACAAAAACGACAGTAGCAGAGCTTTTGCACCCTTAAAGCCCGCCGAAGACAGTATTATGCTTGACAGTACACAGTATAGCATAGAAGAGGTTGTTGATATAATTAAAAAAATCATAAAAGACAGGGTAAAATAATGGGTATAATATTAGCAAAGAATGCAGGCTTTTGTTTTGGGGTTGCAAGGGCAGTAAAAATGGCAGAAGAAATGGCAAAAGAGGGTAAGGTGTATACCTACGGTCCTCTTATTCATAACGAAGCCGAAACAAACCGTCTTGAAAAACTTGGAGTATTTATAAAAAATGACGGCTTCAAACCTGGTGACAGAGTAATAATACGAAGTCACGGCATTTCGGAAAAAGAAGAGGAAAAAATAAGACAGGCAGGAGCCAAAATTTGCGATGCAACCTGTCCCTTTGTAAAAAAAATACATAATATCGTTAAAGAATATTATGAAAAGGGTTACCAGATTGTAATTGTCGGAGATCCCGACCACCCCGAAGTTTTAGGAATTAACGGTAGATGCAACGATAGTGCAATAATTATAAATAACGAGGAAGATGTCACAAAAATACAAGCTTGCGAGCAGGTTTGTCTGGTAGCACAAACCACATCAAAAAGAATTTTTTGGGAAAAAATTTTAAAAATTATAAAAAACACTTGCAAAAGTATGGTGTTTTTTGATACAATATGTGAAGCGACTAATGAACGTCAAAAAGAAGCTGAAGAGCTTTCTAAAAAAAGCGATGCGATGATAGTCATAGGCAGCAGGCAGAGTTCAAACACAACAAAGCTTGTTGATATATGTAAACAACACTGCAAAACAGTTTATCATATCGAAAGTAAGGACGAGCTAAAAAAAATAAAAGTACCTTACGGCACAACAGGAATTACAGCCGGAGCATCAGCACCGGATTGGATAATTAAGGAGGTTTTAAACACGATGGAAGAAAACGCAAAAAACACAGAATTAAATTTTGAGGAGGAACTTCAGAAGTCTTTTACTACTTTAAATACAGGGGACGTAGTTCGAGGTACCGTAATCGGTATTACACCTACTGAGATATATGTTGACTTAGGCTACAAGTCTGACGGTATTCTGAACGTATCAGAAGTAACAGAAGACCCCGACGTTAAGGTTGAAAATATGCTTAAAGTCGGCGACGAAATCGAAGCTTATGTTTACAGAGTAAGCGACGTTGACGGAGTAGTTGGACTTTCAATGAAACGTCTTGTAGCAATGAAGGGCTGGCAGAAAGTAAAAGATGCTTACGAAGCTGGCGAAATTTTACAGGGTAAAATTATCGAAGTTGTACGTGGCGGCGTAATGGCAGTAAGCGAAGGTGTAAGAATATTTATTCCCGCTTCCCAGGCAAACGACAGATATATGCCTGATTTAAGCGTACTTATCGGTAAAGAAGTTCCCATAAAGATTCGCGACATTAACCCCAGCCGCAAGAGAGTTTTAGGCTCAGTTAAAGAAATTTTAGTAGCTGAAAAGGCTAAAAAGAGCGAAGAATTCTGGGCAAAGGTTGATGCAGGTCAGACAGAGTTTGACGGCGTAGTAAAAACATTAACAAACTTTGGTGCATTTGTTGATATCGGCGGAGTAGATGGACTTATCCATATCTCACAGCTTTCATGGAGCCACATTAAGCATCCTTCTGAAGTATTAAAAGAAGGCGATGCAGTGAAGGTTACATTGCTTGAAGCAAATAAAGAAACAGGCAAAATCTCACTCGGATACAGAAAAGCAGAAGATAATCCCTGGATTATTGCTGAAAAGAGATTTAATGTTGAAGATGTAGTTTCTGTTAAGGTTATAAGACTTGTACCTTTTGGTGCATTTGTTGAACTTATGCCTGGCATCGACGGACTTATTCACATCTCACAGATAGCAAACAAGAGAATTGAAAAGCCTGCTGATGAACTTAAAATCGGACAGGAAGTTGAAGCAAAAATCACTGAAATCAATTGGGAAACCAAAAAGATTTCACTCAGCATAAGAGCATTACTTCCCGTAGCAGAAAAAGAAGCTCCCGTTGAAGAAGCACCTGCAGAAGAAGCTCCCGCAGAAGAAACAACAGAAGAATAATACAAATGAGGACTTGTCTTTTCGGACAAGTCCTTGCTTTAGGAGAATATTATGAAAAACGTTTCTGTATATACCGACGGAGCATGCAGCGGCAATCCCGGTCCCGGCGGATATGGAGTAATACTTGAATATAACGGCAAAGAAAAGGAACTTTCGGGCGGATATAGAAAAACCACAAACAACCGTATGGAGCTTATGGCAGTTATTGTAGGACTAGAAGCGTTAAAAGAACCCTGTGAAGTTCAACTTTACAGTGACTCGTCTTATGTAATAAATGCATTAACACAAGGATGGGTTTATGCTTGGAAGAAGAATAACTGGCGTCGCAAAGGGGGAGAAGCACAAAACCCCGATTTATGGCAACGACTGCTTGACGCTACTGCTGAGCATAAAATAGAATATATATGGGTAAAAGGTCATAATGGTAACGAAAAGAACGAACGTTGCGATACCCTCGCAGTTTCAGCCTATAAGTCCGAAAACCTTCCCCCTGATACAGAATACGAAAATAGGTATCAGGAATAATTAAAAAAGCAAAACGCTCCTTTTTTAGGGGCGTTTTTCAATTATTAGAAAAGCAATAAATAAAAAATGGAACATAAACTCTGCTCCGGATGACAAAAGGGTCCCCCAGATGTACGTCCAAGACGTTAGGAGTTATGTTCCTGATAATATGATACCACAAAAAGAAGGTGCTGTCAAGACTGACGGTACAAATTATGCAAATGTGCCGATAGAAAACGATTTTTCGGCAGAGGTAATGAGACAGCTTACGGGCGGAAAAGTAATAAAAGGAGATGTTGAAAATGAACAATATGGAAGCAATGCTGAACAGATTAGCGAAAAACAAGGAAGAGAACAAGGGCAAGCAGGTACCGAGGAAGAGAGAAGCGCATTACACATGCGTGAGGGAGGACGGCTCGATATTCTCGGTAAGAGAAAGCGAGCTGGACGCATATCTGAAGCAGCAGGAAGAAGCC